>NZ_JAGTPT010000011.1:0-128501 GCF_018195675.1 Brevibacillus sp. NL20B1 | reverse complement strand
CAGGGAATGAGGTACAGCCTTCTCAACCATGTCGTTGGGAAGGCTGTTTTGTTTTCCCCCTCTTACTCGAAAAAGAGGGGGTTGTTTTTTTGCATTTGCTTCAGAATAACCGTAGGCAAGGTGTACGCATGGCTGTCGAGGAAGCACTCCACGAGATAGCGCTCCGCGTAGGAGGAAGTTAGCGCCAGCTCCCCCCACCACTCCGTTTCGTACCGGCAGAGCATGCTGAGCACGTACAAAATCAGGTAGTGGCTGGCCCAGGTTGGCAGAGGAAGTGTCTCCGGCGCACCGTTCCAGAAAAACAGGGAGCCGTGATGAAAAGAAAACAGCGGGTGCCTTTCCCATTCCGAAAGAGCGGCCGAAGTGACAACCGCTTCCCTGCCGATGCTGTCTGCCCATTCAAACAGGAAAGCGTCGCAGCCGTCGGGAACAAGCCGTCGAATATACTGTCGAAGCGTCTCGGGAGAATATGCCAGCGGCCCGTCAGAACCGGTGGGGAACGCTATTCGATACACGGTTCCCTGTTGGTCATCGTGTGGCGTTACGATGCCCAGGTCAAGGCGGACCCACGGCGATTTTCTTCCGGTAACGACTGCATACGGACCGCTCAACTCCGACAAGGACGCAAACAGTTCATCCAGCGAGTACCGATCATTGAGGGGCGTAGGAGCGAACAGACGGGCCAGGTGTGCGAACAATCCTTCCTTTTGCGGCCGAACTTCATCCTCCAACAGATGGTATACTCCGCGCTTCCGCTTGCGCGTGGTCACGCCGTGCTGCAGCACGCGGCTGTTTTGCGGATAGTCAGGGTCGCAGGTAATCAGCCATCCTTTCAGCAGATGCACATACCCGTAAAACAGCAGCAGCGGGCGAACCGAGAGCGAGGCGCCATGAGCCGTTTCGTAAAACTGCCGCGCCTGCTGCCAGGTGTATAAAAAGCGGGTGCTCTGCTGGAACGCCAGGCGGTCGGGGTGCGGCAGCCCCCTAGATTGGTAGCAGTGGGACAAATACCTGCGCGCGGCTGGCTCCGTTTCCAGCAAGCGCAGTGTGGTCCATGCATCCTGCATCGTCATCACCTTTGGTTAACTTTCGTAAAATGGTAACGCTTTCTTGGTATTTTTTTTGATTTATCTGGATAATTGACGGCATACCCGAACGATACAAGCTTTCCTTGACAGTAAATTAAGCCGTTTGTTACACTGGCGATAAATATTTTGGCGAAAGGAGCTTATTATTGTGCGGGAAGACAAATTCGTGAAAGAAGGTTTGACGTTTGATGACGTTCTCCTCATTCCGGCCAAATCGGAAGTGCTTCCCCGGGACGTCGACATCACGACGAAGCTGAGCGAAAACGTTACCTTGAACATTCCCCTGATCAGTGCCGGCATGGACACGGTGACAGAATCTAAGCTCGCTATTGCCATGGCTCGTCAAGGCGGTCTCGGGATTATCCATAAAAACATGACCATTGAACAACAAGCCAGTGAAGTGGATCGCGTCAAGCGCTCGGAAAGCGGCGTCATCACCAATCCGTTCTCGTTGACTCCGGACCATACCGTCGCCGATGCGGACCAGCTCATGGGCAAATACCGCATTTCCGGCGTCCCCATCGTCGATGAGCAGAACCACCTCATTGGGATTCTTACCAACCGGGACCTTCGTTTTGTGCACGACTTTTCCACTCCCATTAAAGAAGTCATGACCAGAGAAAATCTGGTAACGGCTCCTGTCGGAACGACGCTGCAGCAGGCGGAAGCCATCCTGCAGAAACACAAGATCGAGAAACTGCCCTTGGTGGACGAAAATAACGTTCTCAAAGGGTTGATTACCATCAAGGACATCGAGAAAGCGATCCAGTACCCGAACGCTGCAAAAGACAAGCAGGGACGTCTTCTTTGCGGTGCGGCAGTCGGTGTGACAGCCGACACGTTTGAACGGGCGGATGCGCTGGTGAAGGCTGGCGTAGACGTACTGGTGGTGGATACCGCACACGGCCACTCTATCAACGTCATCAACACCGTGAAGAAGTTGAGACAAGCCTATCCGGACCTGACCATCGTGGCGGGTAACGTGGCTACGGGTGAGGCAACCCGCGACCTGATCGAAGCAGGTGCCTCCGTGGTTAAGGTAGGGATTGGACCCGGCTCCATCTGTACCACGCGTGTCGTAGCCGGTATCGGCGTACCGCAGATTACCGCCATTTACGACTGTGCGCGCGTTGCCCAAGAGTACAATATTCCAATTATTGCCGATGGCGGCATTAAATACTCCGGTGACCTGACAAAAGCGATCGGCGCGGGCGCGTCGGCCATCATGATCGGCAGCCTGTTCGCCGGAACCGAGGAAAGCCCCGGCGAATTCGAAATTTACCAAGGCCGCCGGTTCAAGGTGTACCGCGGCATGGGGTCGATCGGTGCAATGAAAGCGGGCAGCAAGGACCGCTACTTCCAGGAAAACGAACAAAAACTGGTTCCGGAAGGCATCGAAGGCCGCGTTCCGTACAAAGGTCCGCTGGCTGACGTAGTTTATCAATTGGTTGGCGGGCTGCGTGCCGGCATGGGCTATTGCGGGGCCAAAACCATTCGGGAGCTGATCGAAAACTCCCAGTTTGTCCGCATCACTGGTGCCGGTCTGAGGGAAAGCCACCCGCACGACGTGCAGATTACCAAAGAAGCGCCCAACTACTCCATCTCCTAGGGCGATTGACGAAAAACCCTTTCACGATTGTGAAATGCACCCCCTACAGCAGGGGGTGCATTTTTCTGTGCAAACGGAACTGTGTAACCTATACATCTGCCAATATTAAACAGATAATTTGGAAAACGTAAGCTCGAAAGCCAAACACCTGGGTGATTTGTCTAATTAAGTGTCGAAGGGAGTGAAACTGAATGGACGTTGTTGCCTTCGTAAAACAGGCACAGTCGGGCAATGATGCGGCTTACCTTGCCTTGTTTCAACAATACGAAGAAATGGTGTACAGGATCGCTTTCGGACAGAAAAAAGCAGACTCGCCTTTACAAATAGAAGGTGAGTGGAACGTTGCTGTTTTTGTGAAGCGTTCATAACCTTGCACCGCGATTTTTCGTCTATATAAGATTGGAGAGTGGTTTTTTTCCAGTCTCCGACGCGGACAAACAGGTCGAAACAACCTTCAAGGAAGCCCTGCTTGTATGGTACACTTACACTTGTGTGCTCATGCCAATCGTGGCGAAGAACGACAGAAACGGGAGAGTGAGTAAAGCAAATGAAACAAAAAAGATGGACGAGGCGATTGATGGGACTGTTCCTTTCTGTCGCTGTGTTTTTGACCGCGTGGGGCGGCTTGTCTGACGGCGCAGGAGCTGCACAGCCCAACCTGCAGTTGGCGGTTAAATCGGCCATTCTGGTGGAAGCGTCCACGGGCAAGGTGCTGTACAGCAGCAATCCGGATGTACCGCTGCCGCCGGCCAGCATGAGCAAGATGATGACCGAGTACCTCGTGCTGGAAGCGATTAAACAAAAGAAAATCAAGTGGGACGAAAAGGTTCAGGTGAGCGAATACGCCTTTTACATCGCCAAAATGCCGGACTCCGCAGGCGTCTACCTGAACATGGGCGAGTCTCATACCGTCAAGGATCTGTACAAGGCCATGGCGATCGTGTCCGCCAACGACGCAACCGTGCTGCTTGCGGAAAAAGTGGGCGGCAGCGAAGCCAACTTCGTGGCAATGATGAATAAAAAGGCCAAGGAACTGGGGATGAAAAACACCTCGTTCGTGACGTCGACCGGTTTGCCCGTTGAAGATCTGGGGCCGTATGCACCGCAATCCGAACAAAAGGAAAACATGATGTCCGCACGGGACTCCGCGATCCTGGCCCGCGCGCTGATTCGCGATTTCCCGGAAGCGTTGGAATACTCCAAAATTCCGGAGCTGGCGTTCCGTGAAGGTATGCCAAACGTGATCAAAAAGAAAAACTACAACTGGATGCTTCCCGGACTGCTCAGCTACTATCCGGGGGTAGATGGTTTGAAGACCGGCTATACGTCGGCGGCGGGATACTGTTTCACCGGTACGGCAACACGGGATGATATGCGCCTGATCAGCGTCGTCATGGGGACCAGCAGCGAGTTGAAGCGCTTTGAAGAAACCAAAAAGCTGTTTGACTACGGCTTCAGCAACTTCAAGCTGACCAAAAAGGTGGAGAAGGGAGCCGCGGTAAAAGGCTTTGAAACCGCGCCGGTGAAAAACGGTGTGGACCTGACCGTACCAGCTGTAACGAGTAAAGAGGTAAACGTCCTGACCCAAATTGGCGAGGACACCAAGTTTACGCCGGTCGTGACCTTCCAGGATCTGAATGCGCCGCTGACGAAAGGACAGGTCATCGGGAAAGTGGTCTTTAAAGAAGAAGGAGAAAAGGACAGCGACTACCTGCAGCCGGAAGACGTGACCAAGGGGGGCGTCGACCTCGTGGCTGGACAAGACGTAGAGGAAGCAAGCTGGATTCGCCTGTTCTTCCGCAGCATCATCCAATTTATTAGTAACATTTTCAGCAGCGTCACCGGCAAATAAGTGGTTGTGTCGAAAATCACACTTCGTTTACAATGGTGAATATTACGACAACGTTTGCACAAAAACGTGCAGATCTAGAGTCCACATGGGTAGGAGGCAAAAAGCATGGTACAAGTAGGAACGTCCCGCGTTAAAAAAGGTATGGCTGAAATGCAAAAAGGCGGCGTCATCATGGACGTCGTAAATGCCGAACAAGCGAAGATCGCGGAAGCGGCCGGTGCCGTTGCCGTTATGGCACTGGAACGCGTACCGTCTGATATTCGCGCGGCCGGCGGAGTGGCGCGCATGGCTGACCTGGGCATCGTGGAAGAAGTGATGAAAGCGGTATCCATCCCGGTCATGGCCAAGGCACGGATTGGCCACTTCGTTGAAGCACGCGTGCTCGAGGCGATGGGCGTTGACTACATCGACGAGAGTGAAGTGCTCACTCCTGCCGACGACATGTTCCACATCAACAAAAAAGACTTTACGGTTCCGTTTGTCTGCGGTGCCCGCGATCTGGGCGAAGCGCTGCGCCGCATCGGTGAAGGCGCGTCCATGATCCGCACCAAAGGGGAGCCGGGTACGGGCAACATCGTGGAAGCGGTTCGCCACATGCGCACGATGCAGGCACAGATTCGCAAAGTGCAAAGCATGTCCTACGACGAACTGATGGCGGAAGCGAAAAACCTGGGTGCACCGTACGAACTTCTGGAATACGTGCATAAAAACGGGAAGCTGCCGGTTGTCAACTTCGCAGCCGGTGGTGTGGCTACGCCGTCCGACGCTGCACTGATGATGCAGCTTGGGGCAGATGGCGTGTTCGTCGGCTCCGGTATCTTCAAATCGGAGAATCCGGAGAAATACGCCCGCGCCATCGTCGAAGCGACGACGCACTACACCGACTACGATCTGATTGCCCGCGTCTCCAAAGGACTGGGTACGGCTATGCCGGGTATCGAAATCTCCAAACTGCGCGAAGCAGATCGCATGCAAGAGCGCGGCTGGTAAGGTGAACAACATGAAAATTGGCGTACTTGCCCTGCAGGGAGCTGTAGCCGAACACATCCGCATGCTGGAACAAGTCGGTGCAACAGCGGTCCCGGTGAAAAAAGTGGAAGAGCTCAACGATCTGGACGGTCTGGTGATCCCCGGCGGGGAAAGCACCACAATCAGCAAGTTGATGCACAAATACGGCTTTATGGAAGCCATCCGCCAGTTTGGCCAAGCCAAAAAACCGATTTTTGGCACATGTGCCGGCGCCATCCTGCTGGCCAACCGCATCAACGGCCAGGATGACTGCCACCTCGGTCTGATGGACATGAAGGTGGAGCGCAACGCGTTTGGACGTCAAAAGGAGAGCTTTGAAGTCGATCTGCCCGTGGCGGGCATCGCTCCCGATTTTCCGGCTGTCTTTATTCGGGCGCCGTACATTATGGAACTGGGGGAAAACGGTCAGGTGCTGGCGAAGTACGAAGACAAAATTGTCGCCGCCCGCCAAGGCCATTACCTGGCAGCTGCCTTCCACCCGGAACTGACGGAGGATGCGCGCATCCACAAATTCTTCTTTGACATGGTGAAGGAGTACCGGGCCGATAAAGTTCAGGCCTGATCCCGCACTCACATAAAAAACCGGTACCGCACGTGGTGCCGGTTTTTTTGTCAACCGCCTCCTTTACACAGGTATAGAACCTGTAGTACAGTTAACAATAGATGTATCGAATATTGAATGCGATGATGAGGCCAGTACTTTGCATAAGCCAGGCCCAGAGAGTCGGTGGCGGGTGAAAACCGATCCGGCGTGCAAGGGAATCCACCTCGGAGTGGCAAAGCTTCAAACTTTGCCCGGTAACCGTCCCGTTACGACGGATGAGAGCGGGCAAATGCGGATGGAAACGGACAAACGCATTTGCCAACAAGGGTGGCAACGCGGGTATACAGCACTCGTCCCTTACAGAGGGGACGAGTGTTTTTTACTGTCCCGCTGGAACGCGCTTTCGCCATTCACATCTGAACAACTACTCTTTCCAGAATAAGGAATCATAGAGATTAGGAGGGAATTACATGCTTGACGTGAAAGTTTTGCGCAGCAATTTGGAAGAGGTAAAACGCCGGTTGGCACATCGCAACGAAGACATTTCCGCGCTCGACCAGTTCGCCGAGACGGATGAAAAGCGGCGCCAGGTTATTCAAGAAGCGGAATCGTTGAAAAATAAGCGAAACACGGTCTCCGAACAAGTGGCGATCATGAAGCGCAACAAAGAAAACGCCGACCACCTGATCGCCGAAATGAAACAGGTGAACGAGCGCATCAAGGCGCTGGACGAAGAACTGCGCCAGCTGGACGAACAATTGGAGCAGATTTTGCTGAGCCTGCCCAATCTGCCGCACGAGAGCGTGCCGATCGGTACGTCGGAAGAAGACAACGTAGTGGCCTGGACCTGGGGCGAACCGCGCAATTTTACGTTTGAGCCAAAGCCGCACTGGGAGCTGGCTGCCAATCTGGGCATCCTCGACTTTGAAGCGGCGGCCAAGGTAACAGGCAGCCGGTTTGTCTTTTACAAGGGGCTGGGAGCGCGTCTGGAGCGGGCGCTGATGAACTTCATGCTGGATCTGCATACCAGCGAACACGGATACGAAGAAATTTTGCCGCCGTACATCGTCAATCGCACCAGCATGACCGGCACCGGTCAGCTTCCCAAATTTGAGGAGGATGCCTTCAAACTGGATGGACCGGATTACTTCCTGATCCCGACAGCGGAGGTGCCGGTGACCAACATTCACCGCGACGAGATTCTCGATGCAGCCGACCTGCCGATCTATTACGCCGCGTACAGCGCTTGTTTCCGTTCCGAAGCCGGATCGGCCGGCCGCGATACGCGCGGACTGATTCGCCAGCACCAGTTTAACAAGGTGGAGATGGTGAAGTTCGTCAAACCGGAAGACTCTTACGACGAACTGGAAAAGCTGGTGAAAAACGCGGAAAAAGTGCTGCAGCTCCTCGGCCTGCCGTACCGCGTGATGAACATGTGCACCGGCGACCTCGGGTTTACCGCCGCGAAAAAGTACGACCTGGAGGTATGGCTCCCCAGCTACAATACGTATCGGGAAATCTCCTCGTGTTCCAACTTTGAGGACTTCCAGGCGCGTCGGGCCAACATCCGGTTCCGCCGCGACGCGAAGAGCAAGCCGGAGTTCGTCCATACACTCAACGGCTCCGGTCTGGCAATCGGCCGCACCGTGGCCGCCCTGCTGGAAAACTACCAGCAGGAAGACGGCTCCATTGTCATTCCGGAGGTACTGCGTCCGTACATGGGCGGAATGGAAAAGATCGTGCCGAAGGAAAGCCGCTGACGACGTACAGCATACAGACAGTCAGCATAGAAAAAACCGGCTCTCACGTCCATTTGGATGGGGAGCCGGTTTTTTTATGTAACAAAAACAGCGGAATTTTTTGAAAATGGTGTTGCGTTGTACGAACCACTGTTATATAATAACGGCAAGAAAGTTGATTATTGTATTAATACAGGAGTGGAGGGAACGGAAATGAACTGCTTTCGGTGTGAAGGAAACGGCGAACAGAATTGTCCGCACTGCGGCGGAGCGGGCTATGACGAGCACGGGGTGGAGTGCCATCATTGCCACGGTGACGGCTGTGTAAGCTGCAGCCACTGCAGCGGCAGCGGGTATCTGGATTAAGGCCATTTTTTTGGCAGTACTGTACTATAATAGATTGATTAAATTTTCTTCTGTATCATAATAACGTTTTGGTTCAGGAGAGGAGGAACCTGTTTTGACTACGCTGCACACCAACCATTACCCAGCCGAAGTGACGATCACCGGCGCGCTGTCGCCGCAGTATGAGGAGATTCTCACTCCCGACGCAATCCGATTCTTGATCAAACTGGAGCGGGCCTTTGGCGAGAGGCGGCGGGATCTGTTGAAACAGCGGATCAAACGGCAGGAGGAGATTGACTGCGGGAAGCTGCCCGATTTTTTGCCTGAGACCGCCCACATTCGCAAGGCTGATTGGACGGTGGCTCCCCTGCCGCCCGACCTGCAGGACCGCCGGGTGGAGATTACCGGTCCGGCCGGCGACCGCAAAATGGTGATCAACGCGCTCAACTCGGGAGCCCGGATGTTTATGGCCGACTTTGAAGACGCCAACTCGCCGACGTGGACCAACACGATCCAGGGACAAATCAACATGCGCGATGCGGTGAGGCGCACCATTACCTACACCAGCCCGGAAGGCAAGCAGTACGCGCTGAAGGAAAAAACGGCTGTGCTGATCGTCCGTCCGCGCGGCTGGCATCTGGAAGAAAAACACGTGTTGTTGGATGGGCAGCCGCTCTCCGGCAGTCTGTTTGACTTCGGATTGTATTTCTTCCACAACGCCCATGTCTTGCTGGAAAAAGGCTCGGGCCCGTACTTTTACCTGCCCAAACTGGAGAACCACCTGGAAGCCCGTCTCTGGAACGACGTCTTCCTGTTTGCCCAGGACGAATTGGGGATTCCGCGAGGCACGATCAAGGCGACAGTGTTGGTCGAAACGATTCTGGCCGCGTTTGAGATGGATGAAATCCTGTACGAGCTGCGGGAGCACAGCGCCGGACTCAACTGCGGCCGCTGGGACTACATTTTCAGCTACATCAAAAAACTGCGCAACCAGCCCGATGTCATCCTCCCCGACCGCGCATTGGTGACGATGACGGTGCCGTTCATGCGGGCGTATACCACGCTTGCGGTCAAGACGTGTCACAGGCGGCAGGCGCCCTGCATCGGGGGAATGGCAGCGCAAATCCCGGTCAAAAACGATCCGGTCAAAAACGAAGAGGCGCTGGCCAAGGTGCGGGCCGACAAGGAGCGGGAAGCCTACGACGGCCATGACGGCACCTGGGTGGCCCACCCCGGATTGGTGCCGGTGGCGATGGAAGTGTTTGACCGCTTGATGCCGGAAGCCAATCAGATCTGGTACAAGCGGGAGGATGTGCAGGTCACGGCTGCCGACCTGCTGGCGGTGCCTGAGGGGCCGATTACGGAAGAAGGTGTGCGCACCAACATCAGCGTCGGCATCCAGTACATCGAAGCCTGGCTGCGCGGCCACGGCGCGGTGCCGATCAACAACCTGATGGAAGACGCGGCCACGGCGGAAATTTCCCGCGCCCAGGTCTGGCAGTGGATTCGCCACCGCCGGGGCGTGCTGCCGGACGGGCGGAAGATTACCGCCGGACTGGTCAAACAGTGGGTGAGTGAGGAACTGCAAGCCTTGAAACAAGCCATCGGCCAGGAACGGTACGAGAACGGCAAGTTCCAGCTGGCGGGCGAATTGTTTCTGCGGCTGGTGACAGCAGACGAATTCGAAGAGTTCTTGACCATCCCGGGCTATGGCTATCTTGAATAAAAAGGAGTGGAAGAGGATGAACAAGCAAGAGGCAATCAGACAGGTGGAGGAAAGCTGGAAGGCGGAGCGTTGGAAGGGGATTGTCCGCCCGTATACGGCAGAGGACGTCGTCCGGCTGCGCGGTTCGGTGCAGATTGAACATACGTTGGCACGGATGGGGGCAGAGCGGCTGTGGCATTTGCTCAACACGGAACACCACATCAAGGCGCTGGGTGCCCTCACCGGAAACCAGGCAATTCAGCAGGTGAAAGCCGGCTTGAAAGCCATCTACCTGAGCGGCTGGCAGGTAGCGGCTGACGCCAACCTGGCCGGGCAGATGTACCCCGATCAGAGCTTGTATCCGGCCAACAGCGTTCCTCACGTGGTTAAGCGGATCAATCAGGCGTTCCAGCGCGCCGACCAGATCCAGCAGGCGGAAGGGACAGGTGACATCTACTGGTTTGCGCCGATCGTGGCTGATGCGGAAGCTGGTTTTGGCGGACCGCTCAACGTGTTTGAACTGATGAAAAGCATGATCGAAGCGGGAGCCGCCGGCGTTCACTTCGAAGACCAGCTAGCTTCGGAGAAAAAGTGCGGCCACATGGGCGGAAAAGTGCTGATTCCCACGCAGTTGGCCATTCGCAATCTGATCGCAGCCCGCTTTGCCGCCGATGTGATGGGCGTACCGACCGTGATCATCGCTCGTACGGATGCCAACGGAGCCTTTTTGATCACCAGCGACATCGACGACCGCGACAAGCCGTTCCTCACCGGCGAGCGCACACCCGAAGGATTCTTCCGCATGCGCGGCGGGCTGGATGCGGCTATCGCGCGCGGCCTCAGCTACGCGCCGTACGCCGATTTGATCTGGTGCGAAACCTCGGAGCCCAATCTGGAGGAAGCGCGCCGGTTTGCTGAAGCCATTCACGCACAATTCCCGGGGAAATTGCTGGCGTACAACTGCTCCCCGTCGTTCAACTGGAAACGGAAGCTGGATGAAGCTGCGATCGCCCGTTTTCAGGATGAGCTGGGCGAGATGGGGTACAAGTTTCAATTCGTCACCCTGGCTGGCTTCCACTCGCTCAACCACAGCATGTTTGAGCTGGCCCGAGGCTACCGCGAGCGCGGCATGGCCGCCTACTCCGAGCTGCAGCAGGCGGAGTTTGCGAGCGAGCCATACGGATATACCGCGACCCGCCACCAGCGCGAGGTCGGCACCGGCTACTTTGACGAAGTGGCCCAGGTGATCGCCGGCGGCACCTCGTCGACCACGGCCTTGAAAGGCTCCACGGAGGAAGAACAGTTTACCCATAGCTGATGAAACGTCAGGACCAGGGCATCATCCCTGGTCCTCCCAATTGCAAAAAATCGACTTCCCTCATATAATTAATTAGAGTAGGTGCAATACGTCCTCGTAGCTCAGCTGGATAGAGCAGCAGTTTCCTAAACTGCGTGTCGGAGGTTCGAGTCCTCTCGGGGACGCCATTCCATGAAAAACCTTGGGAATCCAAGGTTTTTTTCTTTTTATGTGGAGAGTAAGACAGGAAATTGGTTCTTAGGCGTGGCACTGAGTATTATTCGCACTCTGAACTGTATGGAAAATATATGAAACGATCGGGAATAACAGCCCCATCCACGAATTAATTGAAAGGATCTACACCAATCCATTGTAAATAAATGGGAATAATACTTATTTAATAATTCACACAATTTTAACATCGAGCGGATTCATTTCCCCTCATTATGGGATACAATGTCAATGACAATGACGACCGTGAGAAGAAAGGGGTATACTCATTGAATTTGGTATTAACCGAAAGACAATGTCGAGTATGTCGGGTTCGTCTGACTGAGTATGAAATTGAAAACAACAACGAGCTATGCATGGATTGTTATAAAGAAAAACGTGAAGATGCTGAAACGAAAGCGAACCTGGGCAAAAAGCCGTCTCTCTGATGGGAGACGGCTCAGCATGTAGACAAAGTCCGTGGCGCATGGGTGATCGGGCCCGCTCGCTCTCTTGACGCCCAGCAAAGAAGTGGATGATGTCCGCTCCAAAACGCGACGCGGGCAGGGGGCAAACATCTGGGTGTTTCGACGAAGTGAGACTTGTGCCCCCTGTTTATCCCCGCGTCTTTCGTTTTTCCGCTGAGCAGGTCGTCAAAGGAGCTCGCTTGGCCCATCCCTCCATGCGATGTACGTTGTCTTCAGCTTCGGTTGATGAATGTGCAGGCCTTCCGGCCTGGGAATTATGAAAATCGTTTTCTTGTGGACGCTTACTAAATAAACAGTTTGTCTTCAATCTGAGCCGTCTCTCTGATGGGAGACGGCTTTTTCATGGGTGCAACCCCTGTATGGGCGTATTTGTGCTTGAGACAGGCGGCAATCAGCCCTTTGCTGGCAGGCCGCTTTACGGAACAGGTGTCGAGGGATTGTGCGGAACCAGCTGATCCAGGCTCTTGAATTCGTACCCCCGTTTGCGCGCCTCGTCGATGATTGCACCCAGCGCTTCTGCGTTGTCGCGGGAGACGGCGTGCAGCAGGATGACGGCACCCGGGTGAAGCTGTGAGATGACGCTGTCGTACGCGTACCGCCAGCCTCTTTGCACCTTGGTGTCCCAGTCTTTGTAGGCAATCGACCAGAAGATGCTGGTATAGCCCAGCTGCTTGCAGGCCGCAAGGGAGCGGTCACTGAAAATTCCCCTTGGCGGACGCAAAAAGCGCATCTCTTTTTGACCAGTGATCCGGGCTACTTCCGTCTGTACCTTCTCCAGCTCTTCCCGGATGCGTTCGTTGGAAAGTTTCGTCATGTCGGGGTGGCTCCAGGAGTGGTTTCCGATCAGATGCCCTTCGGCTGCCATCCGTTTGATGAGGTCGGGCTGGTCTTTTACGTAATGTCCGGTCACGAAAAAGATGGCCGGCACCTTTTTGGCCTTGAGCGTGTCCAATATTTGCGCGGTGTAGCCGTTTTCGTACCCGTTGTCAAAGGTCAGATACAGTTCTTTTTTGGTCGTATCTCCCAAAAAGATAGCCCCGTGCTTCTCCACAACGGATTTGAATCCTTCCTGGTCAATGGAAGGAAGTTTGCCGTCCCTGCTCTTTTTAAAGCCAAAGTGGTACGCCGTATCGGGATGGGCAGCCGCATGCCCCAACACGATGGTTACGAGCAGCAAGACAGCGGACAAAATGGTAAGGCGCTTCATGGTAACCTGCCCTCCTTTGTGACAATAGGCTTCCCTTTACCTAGCGATATTGTCCCATCAACGTTGGCAAGTTATGTGCCTGCCGCGACCAGGCACTTTTGGAAAAAATAGGTTGGCGACCCACACAAAGCGGCCTTTCCCTGCCACATGGAGCGGGAAGGCCGTATGTGCTCAGGCCTCCTCCCAGGGGACGGGACGGGGGGCCGGAATGGGATATTGTTCGGAGCGATCGGGCATTTCGGCTCGGGTCTTGTCTATGGAACCGACCGGAATCCTGTCTTCCACTTCAAAAATGGCCATGGCTCTCTCTTTTTGATCGGGCATGCAGCACTCACCTCCGTATGTTTCCATTCACTAGGATGGTTGCGGGCCAGATTTTGATGCAAGGAAAAAAGAGCGATATACTGAATGGAGAATGGGGTGATTTCCATGAAGCAGTCTTCTCTGTGCCCGAAGTTTGAAAAAGCCATGCATCTGCTGAGCAAACGCTGGACAGGGCTGATCCTGCACCAGCTTCTTTTGGGACCGCAGCGTTTTTGTTCAATTGAAGAGGCGCTTCCGATCAGCGGCAGGCTTTTGTCGGAACGGCTGAAGGATCTGGAGAAGGAAGGACTGGTGCATCGGGAAGTCTATACGGATTCCGCTCCGGTGAGGGTGGAATATTCGCTTACGGATAAAGGACGCGCACTGGAACCGATCATCAAAGGCATCGAGAAATGGGCACAAGAGTGGATCGAACTGGATCAGAAAACAGTCAACTGAACGGACTTACGAACAAAGCGCCGGACATTGTGTACGGCGCTGATTTGCTTGGAAAGGACCGCATCGTTCAATGCGAGGCCGTTCCCTGCAAGGGACTGTTTCGGACGTGCTTCGGCTGCGCCGCGCATCTCAAGCCGGACGCGGGCCCCTGCCGTGGAGGCGGGCGACGAACTGGCGGTGCAGGCGTTCGCTGATGATGCGGCGGCGAATCTGAGCGAGCCGCTTTTCCGCCAGCTGCCGGGTTACGCCAAACTCCTGGGCCAGCAAGCAGGCCGGATGAGTCTGGCAGTCGGTCAGTCTCAACCTGGATACCATGAAAAACGGCAGGGCCGCGTAAAGTTGAAACTGCGAAGCCTGGGCCTCCTGCAGGTCGCGGAACGATTTTCTCATCTCCAGCTGTTTCCCGGTATGTCCGCGCAATATATGCCCCAGCTCATGAAAAAACTGCTCACGCTGGATTGGCCGGGGCAGGGCGGAATTGATCGTGATGCAGCGATAGCCGCCGGCTTCGTACCGCATCGATGGACAAGGACGGTACACAAGCTCAATGCCGAGGGCTTCGGCGACCGTTTCCTCGCGCAAATCTCCCGCATGTCGCATCCCCAGTCTGGCATAAAAAGCGCCCACCCATTTTTCCAGTTCCGTTTGTTTGTAATCGCGGAGCATGTGCATTCCTCCTTTGCAAGAAACAGAACATATGTTCGGTATTGTGCGAAAAGAAAACGCCGTGCACGGGACAGTGTTTGGTAAGACACGTCCTGCCCCTGCCGGTCATGGTTTGTCCGACTGTCGGGCTTTCCACCGCAAATAGTCGATGTGCTTTTTCACTTCTTCAATCTCGGATGGGCTCAATCCCTCCAAGTCAAAGAACGAAATATGCTCCTCCGGATTTTTCCGGGTTCCCCATGAGGGCGTCGGGTCATTCGTCTTGCCGAGAAGGAAATCGGCGGAGACGTTGAACACATCGGCAACTTTCGAGAGCAGATGGTTGTCCACACTCTTTTTCTCACCCGACTCAATCCGTGAGAGCACCGTGTTGTGAATTTGCAGTTTTTCGGCCAATTGGATTTGGGACCACCGCTTTTGTTCCCGGAGCCATTTGATCCGTTGACCGACTGTTGACATCATTCGTCACAACCTTTCCGCTATGGCAATAATTATTCTAACAATTTTCCATAACGGAAAACACAATTTTTGTTAATTTAACAAAGAACGTGTTGACTTTGTGAAAATTGAAACGGTATTATAATGGTTAAAGATTTGCTAATTTGGCAAATAAAGGGGGATGCTGATTGAACAAAGTCAATCTGGGATTCATCGCAAGGCGACGGCTCGAAACGGGAATCACGTTGCAGGACATGGCGGAATCACTGGGCTTCAAGAACGCGTCTACCTATCTGAAATACGAAAAGGGCGAGTACGACTTCAAGGCGAATCACCTGCCGGTGTTGGCCAGAAAGCTGAAATGCGAACTGCGCGACTTGTTTCAGTGCTTGATTTTGCTGATATGACAAATACAGAGACAAACAGATCACAGAGCGATATGGCAAGAGATCGGTCAGGGGGGAAAGAGGTGGAAGTCCGGGAAGCCAACATGCGGCAGTTGGAAATCTGGAAAAGGACACTGGCATACGAGCTAGCGATGATGGAGCCCCAAAGCGTTTCTGCCTGTCAGGATTTCCTTCGTCGCTTGGAGTCGTTTGAGCGGGAACTGCAAAGGGAGAGCGACGCGGCACTGACCGCCCCGATTGCCGGGCAGGTGCCGTGAGAAAAAGCGGTTTCCCCAAACGGACGAGCCCACGGGGGAAACCGCTTCGTTGTGCTGTCTGGCGTTACCGCAGGACCGATGCGGCCATCCGCACATAGGTATGCCGTTTTCCGCGCACGGCGATGGAGTAGTGCATGATGTTTTCCGGGATAGCGATGCCATTGTAACCGGCGTCGCCGATGTGATACAGATCGGCCCCGGCCATTTTGCTGTTCAGCGCGATCTGGCGAATGGTCGCCTCGTCTGCCCCTTCCTGACTGGTGCCGGTGGCCAATAGGGCCAATGCGCCGTGGCGGTGGGCCAGATCGACCATGGATTTGGCCGCATCAAGCGTGATGCCGGGAATTGTGCCGGGCGAGGGGAGCAGGATGATGTCCGCCCCTGCTTCGATAAACTGGACAATCGTCTGCTCTTCTATCAAATTGCCACCGGCTTCATCTGCTACGCCAGCGCCGTGCATTTTCCCGGCCATGATCAAGGCGTCTTTGCCCATGACTTCACGGGCGGTGCGGATCGCCTGCCTGATTTCCCGGTTGGTCACTCCGGTCTTGGGGTTGCCGGTCAGGCAGAGGAAGTCAAAACCGAGCCGTTTTGCCTCGACAAAGGTTTCCGCCGAGGCCAGCCGCCCTGGGGGCAGGGGGAGCAGTTGTTCTGCCGCTCTGGCCTGTGGGTCGACTGGTTCCAGGTTGAGGCCGACGGGCCGTCCGATGAGCCGTTTCAACTCATGTACCGTCTCATCGGGCGCAGCGGTCAGTCCTTCCACGTGCGGCTGAAACACGTCAAAGAGATTGAGCAGGATCATGTCGGCACCAAAAGCGGCGGCCAATTCTGCATTGGTAACACTGGGGTAGAGTGGGGAGACGGAGGAGATCACTTCGGCTACCAGCACTCGCCCTTCAGAGGCCTTGATTGCCCGCTTTACATCCTGCCCGGTCATCCGTGAGAAATCGGAAGCTGTGCAGTCCAACAATCGTTTCATCGTCTTCCTCCCAGTAACAAATATTGTGCCGTTATAAAGCAGTCCACCCGGCACGTCAGGGCGCTGCCGGGTGGAATCGTGCCGTCAGGCGAGCGGTGACGACAGGTTTACATCTTTTTGATCTCGTCCTTCAGCGCTTCCGACTGGGGACCGAAGACGATCTGCACGCTGCCCTGCCCCAGTTTCATCACGCCGGCCGCCCCGAGACTGCGCAGGCCTTTTTCATCGACGACCTTGTCATCCTTTAAGACCAGCCGCAGGCGGGTAATGCAGGCGTCCACGCTGACGATGTTGTCCTTGCCGCCAATGAGGGCCAGCACTTTTTGTGCCTTTTCGTGCATCGCATCGCTGCCGGACGCGTGGGATGCCGTCTCCTCTTCGTCGTCTTCGCGGCCCGGTGTCTTCAGATTCAGCTTGACGATCAGGAAGCGGAAGAGGAAGTAGTACACCGCGGCAAAGGCCAGGCCGACCGGAATGATCAACAGCGCGTTGGTCGACAGGTGGAAGTTGACCAGGTAATCGATGAGGCCCGCGGAGAAGCCAAAGCCGTGTTTGATGCCCAAGGCGTACACAACAAAGCCGGAAATGCCCGTCAGGACAGCGTGAATCACATAGAGGACGGGAGCCACAAACATGAACGCAAACTCAATCGGCTCCGTAATCCCTGTCAGGAAGGAAGCAAGGGCTGAGCTAAGGAAGATGGCGGCGACGGTTTTCCGCTTTTCCGGTTTTGCCGTGTGGATAATGGCAAAAGCACCTGCCGGCAGGGCAAACATCATGATCGGGAAGAAGCCGGTCATAAACATGCCGGCCGATTTGTCACCGGCAAAGAAGCGCCACAGGTCGCCGTGAACCACATTTCCGGCGGGATCGGTAAAACTGCCGATTTGGAACCAGGCGATGGAGTTGAGCACGTGGTGCAGGCCAAACGGGATGAGTAGACGGTTGAAGAAGCCAAAGATGGCCGCGCCGATGCCGCCCAGCCCGACAACCCAGTTCCCGAAGGCGTCCAGTACGGATTGGATCGGCCCCCAGATGCAGCCGATGATGATCCCGATGACCACCATGAACAGCGAGGTCACGATCGGCACAAACCGCTTGCCGCTGAAGAAACCGAGCCAATCCGGCATCTTGATGTCGCGGTACTTGTTGTAGCAGTAAGCGGCGACGCCGCCGGCGAGAAATCCGCCGAGAACGCCCATGTTCAGTTCCACCTTGTCATCGATGAAGGGCATGGCGGCAGGCACTTTGGCCAGTACTCCCACCAGCACCTGGTAGGCCAGGACCGCCGCCAGGGCGGCAATCGCGTCACCTGCAAAACCGATGGCGACACCCACCGCAAAAATCAAGGCCAGGTTGCCGAGAATCGCAGTACCGCCGGCATTGAGGAAGGGAGCGACGTACGTGTTCAGAAAACCACCCACTGCGGAGCCGAGCGGGATGTTCTTCTCGTAGTCGAGAAGACCGATGGACACCAGCAGCGCCGCGGCAGGCAGTACGGCTACAGGGAGCATGAGCGCTTTCCCGAGCCTTTGCATGAAAGCAAGCATGGATAAAACCTCCTTGGATGAAAGTGATATTCAGAAAGCCGCTCTCCGGAGTACGTTCAATTAGGAGCGATAATTAGGACACGGCCGGAGAGTGACTCATCTGACGAAGGGAGAATCGCGGTTTGTAAGCGTTTGCAATTCGAAGCTGGCGAAACCTGTGATGCGGTTCTGCCTTCCCGCTGACGGGATGCCTCTGTTGCCGTGACAGAGTGCAATATGGGTTCAGCGTGACGGTCGAGCGGGACTGGGCGGAACAATTTACCAACAGGGGGCGGGCGTGCAGCCCGCCATTCCCCGTGATGCTTACCTGAAACTACATTATGCGGTGCCTCACTTTACTACAACGTTCATCACCGGTTCCTGACCGGCATGCACGTTGGGCGGAGCAATCACCTGTTTCTCGGCGACCACATCGCCGTTGGTGATGACAACAGGCGTCACTGTTGCGCATCCTGCCTGCCGGATTGTATCCAGTTGAAACTCGATCAGCTTGTCGCCGGCTTTTACCTGATCGCCGACAGACACGAACGGCGTAAATCCTTCTCCGTTCAACTTCACTGTATCAATGCCAATGTGGAGGAGAATTTCCAGACCGTTGTCGCTGGTCAGGGCAATCGCATGATGGGTGGGGAACAAATGGGTCACTTTCCCGTCTACGGGGGAGACGAGCACCCCTTCAGTCGGGTCGATTGCTACGCCGTCACCGACAACCTGCTGTGCGAAGACCGGGTCAGGCACTTCGCTCAACGGCACCATCACGCCCGTCAAGGGGGCCAGGATCGTCACTTCTTGCTGCTTTTTTTTGCGGGAAAACAAACTGCGTAACATAAGCTCCTCCTTTTGCGTCTGCTGTATGAAATAAGGTGTATGAAAAAAGGCATGAACGGGGAAACAATGCGGCATCGTTTGCCATGTCCGCATGCTCTCACCGCTCATGCCTAGTCGAACTAGTAACACGCAGGTAAGGTATTCTGTTCATTCGTATGGTTGCTGGGTCAGCCGAAATACATGCATCGCCATGTAACCGATCTCATCGTCGGGCACGTTCATGTCCAGCCGCTTCGAGATGTGCCGGGCCAATTTTTCGGCCACGGCGTAGGCCTCTGGAGCGGTCTCTTTCAACCGGTCCAACAGCGGATTGTAAATCGATTTCTGCTGCCGGATGCGCTCGCAGGCAAACCGCAGATGTGTGATGAGGCGGACGTAATCAATCGAGTTGCGATCGATGGATCTGCCCGTCTGCTCCTCGATGATGCCGACCAGCTCGGCGATGATGTTGGTAAATTGAACGGTTTTGCTCACCGGCATGGAGCTGACGGCCGAATGGATGTGCAGGGCCAGAAAGCCGATCTCGCTCTCCGGTATCTCTTGGGAAAACGCCGTTTTGATCATCTCGGCCGCTCGTTTGGCCAACGCGTATTCCTTGCTGTACAAGGTCTGGATCTCAAACAGGAACGGGTTGACGATATCCATGCCGTTGCGCAGGCGGTAGATGGCAAACTGGATGTGGTCCGGCAGGGCGACATGGACGTGTTCGTTTACGTGCGGCGTGATTTCCTTGGCAATCAGGGCGATGATTTCTTCGGCGATCCCCACTACGGCCGGGTCGATCTGGCTGAGCAGGGTTTGATACTGCTGCTGGTGGCTCTCATTTTCCAAGCGGAAGCGTTTTTCGACACGTGCATCGTGGGGAAGGATGGTGTTCCCAGGTTTGGTGCCGAAGCCGATGCCTTTTCCGAACAGCACAATCTCCTGGCCGGAGTCGGGTTCTTCGACGAGGACCACGTTGTGGTTGAGGACGCGTGTGATCGTATACGGTTTTTCACGAGACACCCGTTACCACCCACCTTTACCAACAAAAAAGAGCTGAAAAAACCTTTTTTGGGTGAAAAAAAGATCTTCTCAGCTCATGCCTGCATTACCAGTAACACGCTTATGTGAAAACGCTTCATTGTCAATTTCATGATAACGCACTGGCTTTCCGTTGTCAATCATGCAGGGAAAAGACGCGGGCGAAGCGAAATCGTTCCTGCCGTCCAAAAAAACGGCAAGGTTGGGGCAGCGTTCTGCAACAGATGTTTCTTATCTGGTAAACTTGTCTGCAATGGAGGAAGCGCAGTACGCGTATGGTTTGATTTCCGCCCGGAAGTGGTTTGATTTTGCCAGGCTTAGCAAAGACTGGATAAACTTGCGGGTGGGACCGTTCTTGCCGATGTCGAAATGCAGGCTGATGGGGATGTCGATATTGCGTTCACGCAGATAGTGGCGCAGTTCGGAAGCCAACCCCACAGCGTAAATCGCCTCCTGGAAAATGCGCTGCTGCAGCGAAGCATAATGTCGTTCCTGAAACGTGTGGTAAAAAAAATTGCCGCCGCGACCGTGACGGATCAGCGTGATGACGATGGCAAAGGACGTGCTGCGGTTCCGCAGTTTCGAGTCGGCGCCGACAATGATTTCGCACGTCCCGGCTGTCGAGGATACGGTTTGCTCGATGTTGGAAAAAACGGCTGCCTTGTCCAGTAGGCCGATTGTTGGACTGTAAAATCGGTCGAACAGGACGGGGCTAACAGGGGTTACTCCCACTCACATCCCCCCTCACAGAGGTTGTATACATACGTGCGCTTACACTGTTAATGTATGTAAACACGAAGAGAGTATGTGAATGGAAGAGACAAATCCTCGCGCGGAATGCTGCGTGCTTACCGAAACTGCCGAGTGAGACGGTCGAGGCGGCGGACTGAATGGGCGATTACAGGGCAGGCGGCTCCATGCTCATATTGCTCCACTCTTCGCGAGCGGGTCCGTATGTGCCCGGCACACGCAGACCAGCTTGGCGCATGAGGACGGTCATTTGCCCGCGGTGATGGACCATGTGCAGGATCAGCATTTGCAGCGTATAGCCGTTGGACCATTGCTCGCCGTACATCTCGCGCACTTCCTGCAGGGTGGCGTCACTCCATTGGGATCGGATGGCTTCGACAAAGGAAGCGCTGGTGTTGCGCCACGCTTCGGCAATGTCGCGCGCGGAGGACGGCACGGGTTGGTGCTCACCGACCGCTTCAAACTGCAGGCCGGTGCGGGACATCATTTCGTGCACGGTGCACACGATGTGCCAAGCAATCCTGCCCAGCGTACGATCATCGGCGGAGACGCGCTGCTGCAGTGAATCGTCGGTACAGGCGTCGAGAATGCGCTGGGTCATCTGTGCCTCGTCTTCCCATACCTTTAGAAAAGTGGAAATGCTTGAAAACATGAAAAACCCTCCCTCCAATAGTACTAGGAACATGTGTTCCCTTCAGTTCCCATTATACGCCAGGTTGGCTGATTTTATCCAGCCCTATTCTATAAAAATGAAAAACTATGAAGGAGGTTTGCGAACCATGATGAATCAGTACCTGCCCCAGGTGGCAGAATACCGGAAAGCATCCTACGAGGTGGACCCGGTATTTCTCAATCGCTGGTCGCCCCGTTCGTTCAAGTCAGACCCGATTCCCGACGAGGTTTTGTTCAGCCTGTTCGAAGCGGCGCGCTGGGCACCGTCGGCCAACAACGAACAGCCCTGGCGGTTTATCCTGGCCCGCAGCAAAGAGGAGAGGGAGCGCTTTTACCCGTTCATCGCCGACGGCAACCGCGTCTGGTGCGAAAAAGCGCCGGTGCTGGCGCTGATTTTGTCCAAAACGGTCAATGCCAAAGGAGTGAACAACCGGGCGCATGCGTTTGATGCCGGTGCGGCATGGGGATACCTGGCTCTGGAAGCAGCACGGCGCGGCCTGATTGCCCACGCAATGGGCGGTTTTGATCCGGACAAGGCACGCGAGGTGCTGAAAGTGCCGGACGAATACGAGCTGCACGCGGTCATCGCGATTGGCTACCAAGGGGAAAAGGACGCGCTGCCCGAGCAATTGCAGGAGCGGGAAAAACCGTCGGGGCGTCGGGAACTGTCTGAGACTGTGTTTAAAGGAGTATTTGGACGCACGTGATGGAGATGCAGGAACACGAGACATACATGCGAGCCGCGATGGAAGAAGCGAAAAAGGCAGCGGCCATCGGCGAGGTGCCGATCGGGGCGGTCATCGTTCGCGACGGGGAAATCGTCGGCCGCGGCTACAATCTGCGGGAAACGAAAAAAGATCCCACCCTGCACGCGGAAATGATTGCCATTCGGGAGGCAAGCGCCCGGCTCGGCGGTTGGCGGCTGATCGGCTGCACGCTGTACGTGACGCTGGAGCCGTGTCCGATGTGTGCAGGAGCGATTGTGCAGAGCCGCATCGAGCAGGTGGTGTACGGGGCCCGTGATCCGAAGGCAGGATGCGCGGGCACCTTGATGAACTTGCTGGATGAGTCGCGATTCAACCACCAGGTGCCGGTCGTGGAAGGGGTGCTGGCGGAGGAATGCGGCCAGATGCTGAAAGACTTTTTTCGCGGTCTGCGGATGAAAAAACAGCCCGGTCAGGATTAAACCGGGCTGTTCTTCTGGATATGGCTGCGAAGCTGTTCCAATTCTTCCTCGCTCAATTCCCGGTATTCCCCGGGGGAAAGCGTCGTGTCGAGATGGAGCGGCCCCATGCGGACGCGCTGCAGGTAGACCACCTGCAGGCCAAATGCGGCAAACATGCGCTTCACCTGATGAAATTTTCCTTCCATGATCGTGACCCGGACTTCCGAGACGTCGCCGGAAGAGAGTATCTCCAGCTTGGCCGGCAGGGTCGTAAAATCTTCCAGCTCGACGCCCCGGGCGAACGCCTCCACGTGCTGGTCGGTGACGCGGCCCTGGATGCGGGCGAAGTACTCCTTTTCCACCTTTTTCTTTGGCGACAGGAGATTGTGGGAGAGCTGTCCGTCGTTGGTCAGGAGCAGCAGTCCTTCCGTGTCGATGTCCAGCCGGCCGACCGGGTGTACCTTGTGGGCCCATTCGTACGGCAGGAGATCCACCACCGTCATGTGCAGGTTGTCTTCCGTGGCAGAGACGACGCCGGGCGGCTTGTTCAACATGATGTACAGCCAGCGTTTGTAGTTGAGCGGTTCCCCCTCGACCGTGATCTCCTGCGTTTCCGGTATCACGTGCATGCCGGGGTCAGTGGCGACGGAGCCGTCTACTTCCACCAGCCCTTGCTTTACCAGTTGTTTCACTTCCTTGCGCGTCCCCAAGCCCATGTTGGCGAGGACCTTGTCCAAACGCTCTCGCTTCAATTGAATTCCCCGTTTCTGCTCGTTTTCGCTGTGCTGTTACTATATTGGCCCAACGCTGACGGCAAATCAAGGGGTGGTAGAGATTTACTCTTGCGCATTGGGCAATCTTTTGCTATAGTTAATTTTGCTTCTAGCATACAGTGGAGAGATACCCAAGTGGTCATAAGGGGACGCACTCGAAATGCGTTAGGCGTCGTGAGGCGTGCGTGGGTTCGAATCCCACTCTCTCCGCCATACAAATCGTACGCAAAGCACAGGTTGGCAGCCAGCCTGTGCTTTTTGATTTACTTGGCAGTGGAAGGTTTGTGGGCATCCGTTTTGATGACAAATGCATATTCCTGTGTGCGGTCTTCCCATTTGCATACCAGGCGATAACCTCGGATGGTCCCGCCCGGTTGATAATCTTGACTGTTAGAACTTAAGAGGGCAAAGACGTTTTCATTCAGAGTAAATGTTGCTTCATTTTCATTATCATTAAAATTAAGCGTTACTGGCTGTTGCTGCGCTGGTTGACGATTATATTTAAAATTGCCATCTGTAAGAAGAATGCCCTCCCTTACTTCAAATGATTTTGGTTTTGGATGAAGCGAAATATGTACGGTCTCACCAAGCTTGACGTATGGAATCGTTATCGCGGGATCATTCATGATCGCTCGGAACAGTGACGCATCTTCAAAATCTGCTGGATCTTCCAATGTTCTTGACTTTAATGTCGAGCTGATATCATCGTTTCCGACTTTCAATGTGATCTCTGGAACAACATGTGATTGCTTGCTGTTCATCATGATGACAAGCAGGGAACAAACCAAGATGAACGCCATCAGTGTAAACCAATGAGCTTTTTTCATGTTGATTCTTCCACCTCTTTTCCAACATGATTACATCACCAAATATGTAATAATTATACAACAGGTCATTTGTTCGTTGCCGAGAACGAAGCGGCGGGAGTGAATTGCTCACTCCCGCCTTGTGTTATGGTATTCGTCTACCCGATCAGCGATCCGATGACCGGATAGCGAAACGGTCTGTCCTGCAGCGCGTAAACGATCCCCTTGATCGGATAGTAGAGGATCATAAAGCCGAATACCAGCACGAACGGAATGCCGATCACGAAAAACGACAGAAAGAGGGAAATGGAGAAAAGAATGCTCATGATGACATGAAACAGCAATGCCTGCAAGGCGATGTTTTTTACATGCCGGTCTTGAATCAGCAGCCAGACAACCAGCGGCACCAGGATTGGCGCGAAGAACAAACTGGCATGGGTGATCGCCTTGACTCCCTTTTGATCCATTCTGCTACCTCCCTGTATTGAGAAGCGTTATGACTGCCCCCATAATTATTGTACCTCATATTACCAAACCCTCCAACCGACGCAAGCGCGATCGGCACGTCCGACCGCAGACGGAGGACAGCGCAGGACGGCTACACATGCTCGGTACAGGTGTTCACAAAACCTCCACCGGCGATGTGATTGCAATCACAGTGAACAAAATCACAGCGCCTTATACTAAAGGCGACACGAACCATCACGGTATCATCAAGGAGGAGCGAACATGCTGAGTCAACATACGATAGACATCATCAAGTCGACCGTTCCCGTCCTGAAGGAGCATGGCCGGACGATTACGACACGTTTTTACCAGTTGATGTTTACCAACCATCCGGAACTGCTGAACATTTTCAACCACGCCAACCAAAAACAGGGGCGGCAGCAGACCGCGCTGGCCAACTCCGTCTATGCGGCGGCGGCCAACATTGAGAATTTGGAAGCCATCCTGCCGGTCGTCAAGCAAATTGCGCACAAACACCGCAGTTTGGGCATCAAGCCGGAACACTACCCGATCGTCGGGAAAAACCTGCTCGCGGCGATCAAGGACGTGCTCGGCGACGCAGCGACTGACGAGATCATCAACGCATGGGCGGAAGCGTACGGCGTTATTGCCGACGTGTTCATCAATTTGGAGGAGGAATTGTACCGGGAAGCGGAACAGTTGCCCGGCGGCTGGCGGGATTTCCGCAACTTTGTCGTGGACCGAAAAGTAAAAGAGAGCGACGTGATTACCTCCTTCTACCTGAAACCGCAGGACGGCGGCCTTATTCCGCCATTCCAGCCAGGGCAGTACATCAGTGTGAAGTTGGATATCCCGGGTGAAACCTACACGCACATCCGTCAGTACAGCCTGTCGGACAGCCCGGGCAAGGATTACTACCGGATCAGCGTCAAACGGGAAGATGCCGTAGATGGCAAACCGGCGGGGATCGTCTCCACCTACCTGCACGACCACATTAAGGAGGGAGACGTGCTGCCGATCAGCGCGCCCGCAGGCGACTTCGTCCTGGATACGTCAAAAGAGACGCCGGTCGTCCTGTTGAGCGGAGGCGTTGGTCTCACGCCGATGATCAGCATGCTGAATACGCTGGTAGAGCGGCAGCCGCAGCGACGGGTTCACTTTATCCACGCTGCACGCAACAGCCGGGTGCACGCGATGAAGGAGCACGTGGCCGCGCTGGCCGATAAGCACGAAGCGCTGACTTTCCATGCAGCATATTCGGAACCGACCGAAGAAGACCGGGCTGAGCGCCGTTTTGACAAGGAAGGATTCATCGACCTGCCGTGGTTGCAGTCGATTCTGCCCGACAACAATGCCGATTTCTACTTCTGTGGACCGGTGCCGTTCATGAAAAACGTTTACCAGGCGCTGAAAGACTGGGGCGTGCCGGAAGAACGCATCCATTTTGAATTCTTCGGGCCAAAGGGCAGTCTGAGCGAGTAATCGAATATGATCGCCAAAATCCTCCGTACTTTACGGAGGATTTTTTGCTGTGTGTGGCGGCATGAAAGCATAGGGAGGAAACTTTTCTGCAAAAACCCCTGAAAGAGGTTTAGGCGCTGCTTCCCCGTGGTAGGTAAAGAATGTCATAGATATGGGCGTTGTTCCCAGTCGGTTGGAGATTCACAGCGTGCACGAAGCAGGAGGGAGCTTGTGCCCGTCCACCTCGGGAAAGAAGCAAGGGGGAGGCCCGTGTTTACCAAGGTAAGAGACCGCTTATTTGCAGCACTGCTGTGCTTGTGCCTGATCCCGATACTCGTCGTCAGCTTTGTCAATTACGACGCGGCAAGAACGGTGGTGTACGAACAGTACGCCACCAGCATTCGCGAGCGTTTGCGCCACACGGACGAGCAGTTTTCGCTGTATGCCCAGCTCTTGCTGGACAGCGTCCAACGGCTGGCCAACGAACCAGCCGTGCGCAGCACGGAGGGACAGTTGGCGCTTTTGCCGCGCAGCGCACAAACGGCTGCGGCGGAGAAGCTGTTCCGGGACTTTCAACGCAGAAATCCCTCTGTCCGCAATGTTCATCTGCTCGCCGTCGATGGTGGACGTCTCTCCCTGTTTACCGACGAGCAATGGATGGACGGAAATGTCCGCAGTCTGTCATGGTACCGCGACACACTGGAGGCGTGGCACATCGCTCCCCGGCTGCTGCTTGGAGCGGAAGCGGGGGCCGATCCGTCGTGGCTGTACGCGGTGCAGGCGGTAACGAACGAGCAGGGGCGGCCGTTCGCCGTGCTTGTGGCAGAATGGAAGCCCGATTTATTGGAAAGGTGGCTGAAAACAGACACCGAGCGGCACGACTGTACGCTTTTGGTGTTTACCTCCGACGGGCACCCGCTGATTCAGGTTGAACCGGAGTCCTCGGGTGCGCGGCTGCTGGTGGAGTCTTATGCAGATGTAAGAGAGGTGCACAATGCGGGCCTAACGGAGGAAGTGCGGTATGACAGCCGGCTGAACGGGATGGTGCATCTCTTTCGATACGTCTCCCCGCATACGGGAAACACCTACGTGGAACTGCTGCCGGCCGAAGTGATTGACCGTCATCTCGGCCGTCTGGAGCTGATTTTGCTGATCGTCACGTTATTGGTGGTGCTGTTTGCCGCTATGGAGACCCGGCTGGTCGCCCGGTGGATGGACCGGCCGATTTCCACCCTTGTCGAAGCGACGGAGGCTTTGCAGAAAGGGGATTTTTCCATTCGCGTGCCGGTGGACGGGATGGAAGAGATGGCGCGCTTGGGAAACAAATTTAATCAGATGGCCGAGCAGTTGGACACTCTGATCCGAAGGGAACGGGAGTACATGCAGAAGGGGATGGACCAGATTGTCCGCAGCTTTTACCTGGCTGTGGAGATGAAAGATCCGTACACGGCCGGCCACAGCGAGCGGGTTACCCGGTACGCGCTGCTTATCTACGATTATTTGGATGATGCGAAAAAGCAAACCATATCCCGGAACGATCTGCGTTATGCCGGGCTGATGCACGATATCGGCAAGGTGGCCATTCCCGACCGGGTGCTGTTGAAGGAAGGCAAGCTGAATGACGAGGAGTACGAACTGATCAAGCTGCACACCACCATTGGAGCCGACATCGTGGAGAGGATCGAGAGCCTGTCCCACGTCAGTCCCGGTGTCCGTCATCATCACGAGCGCTGGGACGGATACGGGTATCCGGACGGACTGAAAGGGGAGGATATCCCCCTGCTGGGGCGTATTTTGGCCGTCGCCGACACCTTTGACGCCATGACTTCAACGCGTTCCTACCGCAAGGCGATGACAGCAGAAGAAGCGTATGCGGAAATTGTCCGCTGCTCTGGCACTCAATTCGATCCGGAGATTGTCCGGGCGTTTTGCCGGGCGTATCAGGCGATTGCCGCCAGCATGATTTCATCCGACGCCGGGCATGAAGTGCAGAAAGCGGCAGCCCACGTCACGTGAGGGGACGCTTTCCTGTTATGGATGGCTTTTTGCCTTGCGATCATTCCGGTTCTTTGGTATGCTAAATGTGCCGTGCTAGACGGGGAGGTTGCGGTGCCCTGTAACCTGCAATCCGCAATAGCAGGGTCGAATTCCTATCAGAGGTCTTCTCATGTAAGGCTGCCATATGGGCGGCGGTGTTGAGGATCGGGTCCTGTGCAACGCGAACCCATGAACCTGGTCAGGTCCGGAAGGAAGCAGCCATAAGTGGATCATCGCGTGTGCCGCAGGGGAGCCTGGTCTGAGCTGCCCCCATATGTAACGCTTGGATGGGGAGTATCGAAGATAGGTGCACGGTCTTCTCGAAGAACATCAAGTGGCCTGTTCATGAGGAACAGGCCATTTTTTGTTGATTTCTGACGATCTCTAGCGAAACATTTCCTTCCAGAATCATTCTGTACAGGCAGGGCATTCCTGATAGGGTGACGAATGTGTAGGAATGTGCAGAATGCGATGATTGCCTGTAAAAACGTCAAGGGTCAGGGGGGGACAAGCTGTGAGTGCATCATTCTCGTTACATCTCGCCGGTTCGTCCAAACGATTGACGAAATTTTTGCAATACTTCCCGACGGCCGTATTTCTGGTGACGCAAACGGGATGTATCGTGGAAGTGAATGAACAGCTTCTTCGCGTTACCGGATACCAACGCGGAGAACTCGTGAACCAGCCGTTTCACGTCCTGCTGCCGTACCGGGGCACGATCGAACAACTGTATCAGGATCTGCTGCGCCGGGAAGCGGAGACAGATATGCCCGCAGAAGTGGAATGGCGTGACAGGCAGGGCAGAAGCGGTAAAACACCGGCGATGATTTTGGGGCAGCAGACAGAGGAGGAGCTGCTGTATCTGGTTCACCTGTATCAGTTGACCAAAGAGACGGATTACGGGCTGTCACAGCGGCTTGTGGAAAAACTGACTACCGATACCAGCCTGGGATTGTTCGTGCTCAACAAGCAGGGACAGATCGTCGAAGCCAGCCACGCGGCCTGTAAGCTCCTCGGAATGGAGCGGCTGCATGTGCTCAACCGGCACGTGGACGATGTGTTTGCCGGCATACCTGAAGAGCATCGCCTGATTAAGCGGGAACTGCTCGACGGGGTGAAGCTTCACAATATCGCCACGTCCTGGACAAACGACAACCAGCGCTACGAATTAATCGTGGACGCCCACACGCTTCAGGACGAGGCCGGCAATACCGTCGGCGCGTTCGTCTTGTTCAAGGATATTACCAACCTGCGCTCGTTTGAACAAAAAATCGAGCGTAACGAGCGACTGGCGATGATCGGACAGATTGCCGCCGGCACGGCTCACGAGATCCGCAACCCGCTCACGTCGATCAAGGGCTTTTTGCAGATGTTCCTGCAATCCTTCAGCGACAACGGCATGGAGCGGGAGCGTACCTACACGGAAATCATGCTGACGGAGATCAATCGGATCAATTCGCTGGTCAGCGAATTTTTGCTGCTGAGCAAGCAGCGCGACGTCCAGTATTCCCTGGTCGATTTAAACACGGTGTTTGAGGAGATTCTCCCGATCGTGGAGTCGCAGGCACTTCTGTTCGGCATCGACGTAAAGTTCTCCTCGCGGGGACAGCTTCCGCTGGTGGTGGGGGACACGGAACTGCTCAAACAGGTCTTCATCAACATCTGCAAAAACGGCATCGAGGCCATGGGGGAGAAGGGGACGCTGCACATTTCCCATCACATCGATCCGGAAGGGGACAAGGTCAGCATCGACATCCACGATACGGGGCCGGGCATTCCGCTGTACATCATCGACAAAATTTTTGATCCATT
This sequence comes from Brevibacillus sp. NL20B1, assembly GCF_018195675.1. Taxonomy (NCBI): domain Bacteria; kingdom Bacillati; phylum Bacillota; class Bacilli; order Caryophanales; family Paenibacillaceae; genus Brevibacillus; species Brevibacillus sp. NL20B1. The sequence continues at coordinate 98,534 of NZ_JAGTPT010000011.1, read as the reverse complement.
TTTTACGACCAAGGAGGAGGGAACGGGGCTGGGTCTTTCCGTATGTCAGAAAATCATTCACGACATTGGCGGCCAAATCCGCGTTTCGTCCAAAGGATATGGCACCACTTTTCACATCTTGCTCCCGTATCTCTGACAACGGTTATCCGGCCCGGCGTCCCGTCATCCGTACGGGGCGTTTTCTTTGTAAGAGCAAGGGCGGATGGTGTATAATAGTTAGGATTCGGAAGAGGACTGTGCAGATTGGAGTGTCACACCATCATGGCTTATACCGCGCTGTATCGCGTATACCGACCGCAAACCTTTCAAGACGTGGTGGGACAAGAGCATGTGACGACCACTTTGCGCAACGCGTTGCGTGAAGGCAGGTTGTCCCACGCTTATTTGTTCAACGGTCCCCGTGGTACGGGCAAGACAAGTGCAGCCAAAATCATGGCCAAAGCGGTGAACTGCGAACAGCCGCAGGACGGAGAGCCGTGCAACCAGTGCCCCACCTGCCGGGCCATTACCGACGGTTCCGTTACCGACGTGCTGGAGATTGACGCCGCTTCCAACCGCGGTGTCGAGGAAATTCGCGACATCCGCGACAAGGTCAGGTTCGCCCCCAGTGACGTCCGGTACAAGGTGTATATTATCGACGAAGTGCATATGCTGACGACGGAGGCGTTCAACGCGCTGTTGAAGACGCTGGAGGAACCGCCTTCCCACGTCATCTTTATTCTGGCTACCACCGAGCCCCACAAGTTGCCGGCGACGATTATCTCGCGCTGTCAGCGGTTTGATTTTCACCGGATTCCCCTAAAGGAAATGGTAAAGCGGCTCACATACATCTGCGAGGCACAGGGAGTGCGGGTCGAACCGCAGGCCCTCCACCTGGTCGCCAAAATGGCCGAAGGGGGGATGCGGGACGCTCTCAGCCTGCTGGACCAGGCGATCAGCTACAGCAAAGACGAGGTTCGGGCTGCTGACATCATGCAGATTACCGGCACCGTCTCACAGGGGCACTTTTCCGTTCTGGCCAAATACGTCGCTGAACGTGACGTGTCCCGGGTGATGGAGCATTTTGACCGGGTGATGGTGCAGGGAAAAGATCCCGAACAGTTTTTGCAGGATCTGCTCTACTACTACCGCGACATGTTGCTGTTCAAGACCGCGCCGCAGTTGGAAGAGATCGTCGAGCGGACGATGCTGGACGACCAGTTTGCCCAGGTGGCCGGGATGTACGCCCTGCCCGACGTGTACGCCGCGATCGAAATCTGCAATCAGGCGTTGGCCCAGTTGAAGTGGTCCACGTACGCCCGCGTACTGGTGGAGCTGACGCTGGTCAAACTGTGCCAGCCGGTCAAAGAGGCTGCCGCTGCGCCGGAGGCAGCCGCAGCCGGAGGAGCAGAGCTGGCCGCACTGGCCAACCGGGTCCGCACACTGGAAGAGCGGCTGGCCCAACTGATGCAGGGACAGGCGCACGTGAGCGCCCAGCCGCGAACGGAAGAGCCGCGCAGGGCGGAAACGCGCCGTCCGGCTGCGGCCGCGAGAAGTTCCCGCACGCCGATGAACAAGGTGCGGGAGGTGGCCAAGGCGGTGGACGAAGCGCTGACGCGGCAGGTGCGCGGGCAGTGGAGCCAGATTTTGGCCGATGTCAAAAAAATCAAGATTCAATACCAAGCCTGGTTGGTGAACGGCCAGCCCGCTGCTGCCGGCCGCGACGCTGTCGTCGTCACCTTTACCAGTCCCATTCACTGTGAGAAGACCATGGAGCCGGAATTGAAGGGCGTCGTGGAACGGGTGATGCTGGGTGTTCTGGGGCGGCCGCTGCAGCTGCTCTCCGTGATGGAGGAGGAGTGGCAGAGCGTGAGCCAGCAGGCCGGGCAGGAAGAACAGCCCGCCCAGGAAGAGCAGGACCCGTTTGTCGCCGAGGCGATTCGGCTGGTCGGTGAGGGACTGATTGAAGTGAAAGAATAAGCTGAACCGGCAAAAAAGAAGGAGGACACCCCGATGAAAAACATGCAACAAATGATGCGACAAGTGAAAAAGATGCAGGAAGAAATGCAAAAGACGCAAGAGGCCCTGAAGGAAAAAGTGGTGGAAAGTTCTGCAGGGGGCGGTGCGATTACCGTTAAGGCAAACGGCCACAAGCAGATTGTCGACATCACGATCAAGCCGGAAGTGGTCGACCCGGATGACGTGGAAATGCTGCAGGACCTCGTGCTGACCGCCGTCAACGATGCGTTGCGCCAGGCCGATGAGATGATCGCCAAGGAAATGGGCCGATTCACCGGAGGATTGAACATCCCGGGTCTGTTCTAAGGAGTACGAGCCGATGTTTTATCCCGAACCGGTATCAAAACTGATCGAAGGCTTTATGAAACTGCCGGGCATCGGGCCGAAAACGGCCAGCCGTCTGGCGTTTTACGTGCTCAACATGAAAGAGGACGACGTTTTGGATCTGGCCAAAGCGCTGGTCAACGCCAAACGGCAGCTCCACTACTGCTCCGTCTGCAACAACATCACGGATATCGACCCCTGCCACATCTGCCGGGACAAGCGGCGTGACGCTTCCGTCATCTGCGTCGTGCAGGAGCCCAAGGACGTGGTGGCGATGGAAAAGACGCGGGAGTACGACGGGTACTACCACGTTCTGCACGGAGCGATTTCTCCCATGGACGGCATCGGGCCGGAGGACATCCGCATCCCTGACCTCTTGAAGCGGTTGAGCGACGATCAAGTAAAAGAAGTGATATTGGCGACCAACCCGAACATCGAGGGCGAGGCCACCGCCATGTACATCTCCCGGCTGATCAAGCCGTTCGGCATTCGCGTGACGCGGATTGCGCACGGACTGCCGGTGGGCGGCGATCTGGAGTACGCCGACGAGGTGACGCTGACAAAAGCCCTGGAAGGTCGCCGGGAATTGTAGGACAAGAAAAAGACGGGGACTCCCTGTCTTTTTTGTGTTTGCAGGAGATGGGAGCAGGAGGACTTTTTTGTCCGGACAAGACATAGATTGAAATAGGAGTGTGAGGAGATGCTGACAGGACCGGGGATGTCGCTGCGGGGCGGGACGGAGAAGCGCAGGTCTGCGCCTTGGGCGATCCCGCTGTTTGTCGGATACTGGATCGTGTTTGCCGCCGAATTGATGATGCTCCGCTTTGATCGCGGACCGGATGGCCGGTGGATCGTGTCGACTGCGGAGGTTCCTGAACTGTGGCTGTCGCTGACGGTGCTGGCTGTGGTGGTCATCAGCTTTGTCGCGGCTATCGGCTTTGCTGTCAACGTCTGGCGGGACAGGCAGCGGACGGCCTGGCTGCTCAATGACGACGCACCGACGTGGTCGGATCTGCTGCATGTCGTCGCCTGGCTGCAGGTGTTTCACGCCTGCACGCTGCTGCTGTACGGCCTGATACTGCCGTACCCTCTGTTTGTCGAGGGCTCGGTCGGCAGCTTTTTTGAGTCGGCGTCGCTTCAACTGTTTATCCTGATCGCGGTGCCGCTTTGGTTTCATGGCCGGATGGACGAGATCGGCGTGTGCCGTCCCCGCCGCATCGGGCGCATGATTGCCGTGCTGGCGGTGATGTTTCTGCTGATCATGTGGGTGCTGGATGCGGTCGTCACCACCCCGCTGGCTGACTGGTTCCACCTGTCGCTGGACTCGGAGCGGGAGCGGCAAATCGAACAGGGAATCATTCAGGCCAAAGACCGCGATATCTGGGCCGTCGCTGCATCCGTGCTGGTCATCGGCATCCTGGTGCCGATTGCCGAGGAATTGCTGTTCCGCGGTGTGTTTCAGACGATTCTGGTTCAGCGTTTGGGAGCGTTTGTCGGCATTGTACTGAGCAGCCTCTGGTTTGCGTTGATGCATGTGGATGTCGCCCTGCTGGCTCCGCTGTTTGTCATCGGCCTGTGTCTGGGCTACCTGCGGCATCGGTTTCAGTCCATCTGGGGGGCTGTCGTGCTGCATGTGATCAACAATCTGACCGGTGTGCTGCACTACTTTCACTGAAGGGGCGTGGGAGAAGTGAGATTGTGGGGAAAACCGCGAGCGGCCGTGCATTGGGGGCCGGAGGCGCTGGATAAAGCTGTCGACCGCGCGCGGTTGGATTGGCAGCACGCCCGTCATCTCATGGATATCAGCGAACCGGACGACGGGTTGGAGGATGCCATTTACTATCTGCAATTGACGGAAAAACGTTACATGTTCCTGCTCGCGCAAGCAAAACGGGAGCGGGAACGTCGGCACGCGCAGGGAGGATGAGTCATGAATACGGGATGGGTCATCGCCTTGATTGTCACAGGTCTGTTGTTGGTGATTGCCGCCAGCAGGTCGGTCATGGGGCCGATTCGCTGGGCGGGGTTTGTCGCCATGCAGTTGGTCATTGGCGCGGTGCTGCTGTTTTTCGCCAATCTGGTCGGAGAACTGGCCGACTTCCACATCCCGATTAATCCGGTAACGGCGTTATTGACCGGGCTGCTGCGGCTGCCGGGTCTGGCCGCGCTGATCATCATCAAGCTGTGGGTGATGTAGGCGGTTAGCCGTCAGTCAGCAAAAAGGCGACACTGCCGCTTTCGTACTTGACCCGGCAGTGCGGAGGCTGGCGCAGTGAAGCGATAAGCGCCAGCAGCCGGGGCAAGCCCAGCACGGCTGTCCCCCAGAGCAGCGCCATTCCGTACGGCAGCGGCACCCAGACGAAGACAGCGGCGGCCAAAAACAGACTGCCGGCGAGGACGGTCGCCTCCGCTCCGCGGTATGCCCGGAGCGAAACAGGATGGCGGGAACCGGCGCCCCACCAGGGAGAGACGAGCAGGTCCGGCGTGGTATGCGGGTGGTGTGAGCGCAGGCCGGCGTAAAGCCGGAACAGGCAGAGATGACCTGCGGCGATGGCCGGGAGCACGGCCAGCGTCACCACCAGGCGATCAGCCGGAATCTTCAGCCAGACAGAGGCGGCGAGCGGAAACAGGCAGATCAGCAGGAGCTGGAACAGCCAGCCCGCCAATCGCCAGCGAAATCGGCGAAGCAGTTTGTAGCTGTAAATGGTTTGCTCTTTCATCTTGTCTATGACCTCTTGCGATTACAGGTGTACAAGCGGGCTAGACCCGATCCGTGTCTGGGGAGAACCTGGCTTTGTCCAATGGACAGGGGCAGGGTTCTCCCTATGTTTTTCCCGCTGAGATGATTATCGCACAATCTGCTGGCGCCGGAAAAGCTGTCAACCGGACGCGCGTTTGCCCGTGTGCGGCGATTCGCGACGCTGCCGGTGCGGAGAGCCCGTTACGTCATGGGCCCCTTATTTATGGGCACGATAAAAGGGAGGAACTGGCACCGCCGTCTTGGCAATTACCTGTTTACTGCGCTGCAGATGCTGACGCGCCGGCCGTCTCTCCCCGCCAGACTGACGCGTAATCAAAAGGCATGGCCGGGGCTTACAGGCGCGGTCGAACAGGAGCAGGCGGCGAAAAGAGGAGGCAGTGCTTGAGGTGTCCAGCACAGATGTGAAAGTGATCGTACAGGTGTCAGAGGCACCGTTCCCTGACACACTGGCGGGCGAATTGGAGGAAATCGGCATATCCGTCGTGCCGGCCAAAGACCGTAAACAAGCGGCCGGGGCGTGCGGTTTTTTGATCGCAAGAGAGTCGGATACAGGACGGCTGTCGACGAGCCTGGCCGAGTGGGACCGTCCCGGACTGTTGCTCGTATACGGCGACCGGGTTGCGGGCACAGCGGCAGAAGCACTGGCTGCCCGGCATCCCGGCTGGGAAGTTGTCCGTCTGTATCGCTTTGCCGGCGGCGAGCGGGCGCTGGTCGGCGGTAATCTCCGCAGCCCCTGGACCCGCATCATCAGCCGCCAACTGGCGAAGCATGACGTGGTCGCGATGGTGTGCGGGATGCGCGAAGCGGAGGAGGTCATCCGCCAGCTGCCGCGGTATCTGGCCTGGAAGGAGCGGTTTTACCTCCGTCTGGGAGAGAGCTGTGACCGGCGCGGCGTCCGTCTGCAAACGGTCGCGCGTGCGTTGGGCATGGACAGCCGCATCGGACAGGGTTGGTTGGACCCGCAGCGAATGGAGCGGGCAGCGCTGCGAAGATGGCTGGTCCGCCAGTGTCGCTTTGTCATGCGAAAGACGAACGTGCGCCGCGTCGCCTTGTGGGGGCCGCCGAGCCTGTGGAAGCAGATGCCGCCAGGCTGGATGGCGGACAAAGAGGTGCGGCTGTACGTTCCTCGGGACGAGCAAATTCCGAACGGTAAAGGTACCCTGGGGGAGCGGTGCACCACCTGGCAAACAGCGCTTGCCGAAGCCGATCTGCTGGTTGTCGCTTCGCCTGACCCCGAACTCATGGAACTCCCCCTGTCCGAGTTGATCAGGCACATGCGCCAACCCATTGTCGTCGATGCCTGCGGCTGCTTTCCGCTGCCGGAAGCGGAGGCGCTGCAAATGATCTACCGAACCATCGGGGAAAAGACGAACGTTTGGGAATGGAGTGGATTATAATGGGGTATAATGGTTGGTAGATTGAGGAAAAGGGTAGGCGTTTGTACAATGGAAAGAGTTGCTCAGCGATGTATCGTCTGTGAAGAAGAACGGACGGACGGAATCGCCATCTGTGAGCAGTTTATCTGCCAGCAATGCGAACAGGAAATGGTCAACACGGATGTACAGGATAAAAAATACACGTTCTTTATTCATCAGATGCGGCGCATCTGGCTCACGGATTAGACACGTTCGGCCAAAAGGCATCGGCACCCCCGATGCCTTTTTCCGTTTTGCGGGTGCAAATCGTGTTACAATAAGAGGTACTCTGAAAAAAGGACGTGAATGACCGTGCGGGAAAGAAGCGCCGACTTTTGGGAGAGGCAGCGGCAGGCACCCTTGTACGAACAGTTGGTACGGCACGCCATGCGCCGTCCCCACCCGTTTCACGTGCCCGGTCACAAGATGGGTCGAAGTTTTGACCATCACGGCAGGGAGCGGTTTGGGCCTGTGCTCGAACTGGACATGACGGAGATTACCGGCATGGACGACCTGCATCAGCCGGATGGTGTGATTGCCGAGGCGCAGGCGTTGGCAGCGGAAGCGTTTGGCGCGGAGGAGACGCGTTTTCTCGTCGGCGGAAGCACGGCGGGCAACATCGCGCTGATCATGACCGTCTGCCGTCCGGGAGACAAGATTCTCGTCCAGCGCAACTGCCACAAGTCCGTATTTCACGGCATCATCCTGGCCCGGGCAACGCCGGTGTACATCGTGCCGGCGGTGGACCCGGCGACCGGCACTGCCGTCGGACTGCGGCGGGAGGACGTGGAACGCGCCCTGCAGGCCCATCCCGATGCCAAAGCGGTTTTTTTGACCAACCCCACCTACTACGGCATGGGGATTGATCTGGCCAAGATGGCGGCGACCGTCCACCGGTTTGGTGTGCCGCTTCTCGTCGATGAAGCACACGGGGCCCACTTCGGCTTTCATCCTGCGTTTCCCCGTTCGGCCATGCAGAGCGGAGCAGATGCCGCCGTGCAATCCACCCACAAAATGACCGGAGCGCTCACCATGTCGTCCATGCTGCATATCCAGGGCGAGCGGATCGACCGGGAACGTCTGGCGCGCAATCTGGCGATGATCCAGTCGTCCAGCCCGTCCTATTTGCTGATGGCTTCGCTCGACCTGGCGCGCCGTCACCTGGTGATGGAAGCATCCCGGGAGTGGGAACGGCTGCTGCTGCAGTTGGACAAGCTTCGCGAACGGCTGGATCGCGTCTCGTGGGTGGAGCTGGCGCGACCAGTGCCAAACAGCGTCTGTGCGACATGGGACCCGCTCAAACTGCTGCTGGTGCTGCGCACCGCCGACGCGGACGGCTTTGAACTGATGCGGCTGATGGAAGAACAAGGCATCTATCCCGAACTGGCCGAGAACGGACTCGTGCTGTTGGCGGCTTCTGCCGGGACCTCAGCGGACGATCTCGACGCACTGGCCAGGCTGCTGGAATCCGTCTCCCCCGAGAGACGATCGGGAAAAGTGCGTATGGTGGAGCCGGGTGTGGTGGCTTCCAGCTTTTTGCGCGAACAGGCGATGCCGATGCACGCAGCGATAGACGCTCCCCGCGAGACGGTGGCACTGGAACAGGCGCTTGGCCGGATTGCCGCAGAAATGGTGATCCCCTATCCGCCGGGAATCCCGCTGCTGGTGCCAGGTGAGCGCATTGATGCCGATTTGCTGGAGCTTTTGCTGGAGCTTCGCAAGGGACAGACCCGCTTCCACGGGGTGCAGGATGCCCGGCTGCAAACGATACGGGTAATTGATGAAAGACAACAAGAGTGAAAGGAGCATGTGTGTGGCTACGAAGGGAACAGGCCGGTTTATTACCGTCGAGGGAGGCGACGGAGCGGGCAAGTCTACCGTCATCGCCCGCCTCTGCGACGAACTGCGGGCACGGGGACGGGACGTGATCCTTACCCGCGAACCGGGCGGCATCGAGATCGCGGAGAAAATCCGGTCGATCATCCTCGATCCGGAGCACGTCACCATGGACAAGCGGACGGAGGCACTGCTGTACGCGGCGGCACGGCGGCAGCATTTGGTGGAAAAGGTGCTGCCGGCACTGGCAGCGGGGAAGCTCGTCTTGTGCGACCGCTTCATCGACAGCAGCCTGGCGTACCAGGGGTATGCACGCGGCCTGGGAATCGACGAAGTGTTTGCCATCAACCGCTTTGCCGTGGAGGACTGCATGCCGGACCTGACGCTGTTTTTCGACGTGCGGCCGGAAGTAGGCCTGGCCCGCATTAACGCGACCAAGGGGCGGGAGGTAAACCGGCTCGACATGGAAGACCTGCGGTTCCACGAAAAAGTGCGGGAAGGCTACCGGCTGGTGATGGAACGTTTTCCCGAGCGGTTTGTCGTCATTGACGCGGAACAGCCGATGGAGCGCGTCTTTGAAGAGGCGCTGGCTGCGCTGGAGGCGCGTCTGTAAGGTTTAGGTACCGTCCAGGTACGTACATGCTGTATACTATGATTAAGAAGAATATCGTTACACCGTCCAGCCTTCCTTCATACAATGAAGAAAGACAGGTAACCCAGATACCATATGCGTGCGGAAAGGGTGAGAGCCGATGAAGATGGTGGTTGCTGTTGTTCAGGACAAAGACAGTGGTCGTCTGTCGCAGCAGTTGGTGAAAAAAGGATTTCGCGCTACAAAGCTGGCCAGTACGGGAAGCTTTCTACGTGCCGGCAACACGACGTTTTTGATCGGAACGAGCGACGAAAACGTGCCGGAAGTGATCGAGATCATTCAGCAGCACTGCAAGTCCCGCAAACAGATGGTCACACCTGTCTCGCCGTTGAGCAATGCCGTCGATTCGTTTATGCCGTATCCGCTCGAGGTGCAGGTGGGCGGTGCCGCCGTGTTTGTGCTGGACGTCGAGCAATTCCATTCGTTCTAGGCGTCAGATGGAGAGCCCCCTCCTTTTTCAGCCTGCTTTCGTTTATACTGTAAGGAAGAAACACGATCGGACAGGGACGGAGGGAGCGGCATGAAAATCGGAGAAGGGCTTAGGCCAAAGGTAGATCTGCTCAAAGCGGCCGACATGCGCAAAGGGCCGCAGGTGGAAAAGGCGAATTTCGGGGAATTGATCAAAGGCGAAGACCAACGCATGTCGCAGGAGCGGCTGACCCGGCTTTTGCAGGACATAGACAAACAGGGACAGATTCTGGCCCGTTCCCGCTCCATCCGCGACTTTTACCATTATAAAAATCTGGTCAAGCAGTTTATGGAAGAGGCCGTCAAGCACGGCATCGCGCTGGACGACAGACGGGGTGTAAACCGCCGGGGTCGCAGCCGGCTGTACAAGATTGTCAAGGAAGTGGACGCGGAACTGCTCAAGCTTGCCGACGAACTGTTGAGCGATCAGGCGCCAATGATCGACCTGTTGGCCCGCATCGGCGAAATTCGCGGCATGCTGATCAACTTGTACTTTTAGGTGGAACAAGATGACATGGGAGATGTTTGCGCAGCAGCCGCGTGCAGCGGAACTGCTGCATCATAGTCTGCAAAACGGGCGGCTGGCGCACGCTTACCTGTTCGCCGGCCCCAAAGGTGCAGGAAAAAAACGGATGGCCCTGCATGTGGCGAAGTCTCTTTTTTGTCCAGAAAGGGAGGCGGACGCCTGCGGGGCCTGTCTCACATGCAGGCGGATCGAGGCAGGCAACCATCCCGACGTGCTGTTGATCGAGCCGGACGGGGCCTCGATCAAGATCGACCAGATCCGTGCCTTGCAAAAGGAAATGGCGATGAGGGCGGTGGAATCGACCCACAAAGTGTACATCGTCGAGCACGTGGACAGGATGACCGTCCAGGCTGCCAACAGTCTGCTCAAGTTTTTGGAAGAACCGCCGGCTGGAGTGGTCGCGCTGCTTTTGACGGAACACAGTCACGCCATGCTGCCGACCATTCTGTCGCGCTGCCAGATTGTCTCGTTTACGCCGCTGTCCGCAGACGTCATCGCCGAGCAGCTGCAAACAGAAGGCGTGCCGGCCGGGATCGCTCGGGCAGCTTCCTATATCACGACAAATCTGGAAGAAGCTCGTGCGCTCAGCCAGGCAGATTGGTTTGCACAGCTGAGAAATGTAGTGATACAATTGGTGCAGGAGTGCAAACAGCGCAATGCTGCTGCACTCTATACCATTCATGATTTGTTGCAAAAAAGCGACAAAATAAAGGAGGAACTGCCCCTCTTTTTGGATTTGCTCATCCTTTGGCTGCGCGATATCCTGTACGTGCAAGTAGACAGGCATGCCCATCTCATCAACAGCGACCAACAGGATGTGCTGCAAGGACAAGCCCTGGTCTGGACGAAATCCGAGCTCTTGCATGGGATCGATCTGGTCATGGAAACGAAAAATCGGATAGAGCGAAACGCCAACGCACAGTTGGCCCTTGAGCGGTTGGTTCTTCAAATCCAGGAGGGATAACCTTTGTACGAGGTTGTGGGCGTCCGCTTTAAAAAAGCGGGCAAAATATATTACTTCGACCCCGACCGACTGCCGATCGAAAAGGATTCGCATGTCATCGTGGAAACCGCGAGAGGGGTCGAATACGGCAAAGTGGTGATCGGCCGCAAGCAAGTGGCCGATAAGGATGTCGTACTGCCGCTGAAGAAGGTAATCCGGATGGCGAACGAGCGGGATGCCAAGCAGGTGGAGGAGAACAAACAGGCTGCCAAGAACGCGTTTTCCATCTGTCAGACCAAAATCAAGGAACACAATCTGGAGATGAAGCTGGTCGACGTGGAATACACGTTTGACCGCAACAAAATCATCTTTTATTTTACTGCGGATGGGCGGGTGGATTTCCGCGAACTGGTCAAGGACCTGGCCTCTGTCTTCCGCACTCGTATCGAACTGCGCCAGATCGGCGTGCGCGACGAAGCGAAAATGCTGGGCGGCATCGGCCCGTGCGGACGGCTGCTCTGCTGCTCTACGTTTTTGGGCGACTTCGAGCCGGTGTCGATCAAGATGGCAAAAGACCAAAACCTTTCGCTGAATCCGGCCAAAATCTCCGGTCTCTGCGGCCGGTTGATGTGCTGCTTGAAATACGAAAACGACAACTACGAAAGCACCCGGGATGAAATGCCGGACATTGGCGCGATGGTAACCACGCCGATGGGCGAGGGGCGTGTCGTTTCCGTCAACGTGCTCGACCAGTCCGTTCAGGTAGAGCTTTTGGAAAACAAGCACACCATCGAATTTGCGCTCGATGAGATTGTCGTAGGTCATCCGACGTTTGACTGACGAGAGGACAGAGCAGGTTAGATTTGGGTAGCGGGGATGAGGTGAGCAAGTGGACAAACGGGAAATCTTCGTCAAGATGGCCAGCATCGAGGAACGAATTGGCGATCTGTATCGGGAAATTGGCGAACTGAAAGACGTCATTGTTGTCTTGATGGAGGAAAACGCCCAATTACTCGTGGAGAACCAACACCTTCGCAATCGGCTGGACAAGAAGCCAGCCAGTCCGCCGCCGAAACAAAAAGAAACACACAAGCAGGAAACCGCCAAAAAGAAAGTGGTCGGAGAAGGCTATGACAATCTGGCGCGGCTGTATGCGGAAGGTTTTCACATTTGCAACGTTCATTTCGGCAGCTTGCGCAAAGAAGGAGATTGCTTGTTCTGCCTCTCCTTCCTCAGCGGTGGTGTTCACAAATAACAGGATACACGGCCTGTACCGAAGCGACCTGAGCATTGCGGCAGGTCGCTTTTTGCAGACAACGGGCAGAGGCCGTTTGAGACTGATAGTGAAAAAAGGAGTTTGGAACAACGGATGCAACCGGAAATCAACGTGCCGCTCTACGAGACGGAGCGCATTGACGACCTGCTCACCCATGAGATGAAAATCATCCAAAGCCGTGAAGTGTTTTGCTTTTCCATGGATGCGGTGCTGCTGGCCCGCTTTGCATCGGTGCCCAAACGGGGACGGGTGCTCGACATGTGCACGGGCAACGGCGCCATCCCGCTGATCATGACGACGCGGTCGCCGGAAGCCGTATTTGAAGGCATCGAAATCCAGGAGCGGCTGTATGACATGGCCAGTCGAAACGTCAAGCTGAACAGGCTGGAATCGCGCATTACGATGCACCACGGCGATGTGAAGGACGCCGTGCAGTTGTTCGGGCACGGCAAGTTTGACCTGATTACCTGCAATCCGCCGTACATGCCGGCCACCAGCGGCGAGAAAAACGTCAGCGAACATTTTGCCATCGCTCGCCACGAAATCTTGCTGTCGCTGGAAGACGTCATTCGGGTGGGCAGCCAATTGCTGAAAAACGGCGGGAAAATCGCCCTGGTGCACCGCTCGACGCGACTGGTGGACATTATCACACTGATGCGCCAGTACGGTATCGAGCCCAAACGGATGCGGCTGGTCTACCCGCGCCGCGACGCTGAGCCCAACATGCTGCTGATCGAGGGAATGCGCAACGGCAGACCGGAACTACGCATTCAGCCGCCGTTGATTGTCTACGAAAACGGAGAGGAATACTGTGAAGAACTGCAGGAAATCTATTTCGGAAAGCGAGATTCCCTCGCATAAAAGCCACTTTGTCTACATCCTGCGCTGCGTGGACGGGACCTATTACACCGGGTATGCCACGGAATTGGCCCGCCGCATCCGGGAGCACAATGAGGGCAGAGGGGCCAAGTACACGCGGGGCCGAGGGCCGGTGGAGCTGATGTATTGGGAAGAAGGAACGGACCGCTCGTGGGGAATCAGGCGGGAGGAAGCGATCAAACGCCTGACCCGCTCGCAAAAGGAAGAACTGATCGAGGAAGGTGGTCGTACGTCATGAACGTCCAGCGCAGTTTCACCGACGAACATACAGGGGTCCTCTACCTGGTGGCCACGCCCATCGGCAACCTGGACGACATCACGGTTCGCTGTCTGGAAACGCTGCGGACTGTCGATGTGATCGCCTGCGAAGACACCCGGCAAACCCGCAAGCTGCTGAACCATTTTCAGATTGAGAAGCGGACGGTCAGCTACCACGAGCACAACAAGGAGGCCAGCGGCAGCGGTCTCTTGCAATGGCTGGCGGAAGGAAAGCGGATTGCTCTGGTGAGTGACGCCGGACTGCCCGCCATCTCCGACCCGGGGGCCGATCTGGTGCGGGATGCTGTGGCGGCAGGCTTTCCCGTAATTCCTGTCCCCGGCGCAAACGCCGCGCTGACCGCGCTGATTGCTTCCGGCCTGCCGACAGACCGCTTCGTGTTTTGCGGTTTTTTGCCGCGCGAGAACAAAGCGCGCCGGGAAGAACTGCAGCGGTTGGAGCGCTATCCGGAGACGCTGCTGTTTTACGAAGCGCCCCATCGTATCGTGAAAACGCTCCAGGCCATCCGGGAAGCCTGGGGCGATCGCCGTGCCGTGCTGGCGCGGGAATTGACCAAGCGCTACGAAGAGTTTGCCCGCGGCACGCTGGGCGATCTGATTGACTTGCTGGCGGCGGGGGAGGCGCGAGGCGAGTACTGCTTGATCGTGGAAGGATACCGCGGCGAGCCGGTCGTTCCGGAAGAAGAAGCGGCCTGGTGGCAGCCGCTTGACATCCGGGAGCATGTCGACCGCTACTGCGAGCAAGGCATGAGCAAAAAGGAAGCGATCAAACAGGCAGCAGAGGATCGCGGCCTGTCAAAGCGGGACGTCTACAATGAATACCACCGCGATCCGCAAGCGTGATCGCACGCATGAAAAAAGGCCGGGGGGTCATCCCCGACCTTTCAGCGTGTAGACAAAGTCCGTGGCGCATGGGTGATCGGGCCCGCTCGCTCTCTTGACGACCAGCAAAGAAGTGGAAGATGTCCGCTCAAAAACGCGACGCGGGCAGGGGGCAAACATCTGGGTATTTCAATGAAGTGAGACTTGTGCCCCCTGTTTTTTCCCGCGTCTTTCGTTTTTCCGCTGAGCAGGTCGTCAAAGGAGCTCGCTTGGCCCATCACTCCATGCCTGTACTTTATCTCCACCTTCGGTTGATCAATATGCAGGCCTTTCGGCCTGACAATGATGGAATGGTTTCCTTGCGGAATCTCATTGATAACGAAGTACATTTTGTCTTCAGTCTAAAAAGGCCGGGGAGTCATCCCCGGCCTTTTTCGTTTTTATGGCAGCAATCTGCTCAACGAAAAGCGGCGCTATATGGTTGAGCGGACGATTAGCGCTTGACCGCAGGCAGTTCGTTCAGGCAGTCCTGGCAAATGATTTTGCCTTTGAAATAGGAAACACGGTCAGCGTTACCGCAGAAAATACAAGCAGGCTCGTACTTTTTCAGGATGATGCGCTCTCCGTCCACGTAAATTTCCAACGCGTCTTTTTCGGCGATGCCCAGGGTGCGGCGCAGTTCGATCGGAATCACCACGCGGCCCAGCTCGTCCACCTTACGTACAATCCCCGTCGATTTCATCATAAATCGTCTCTCCTCTCACAATGTTGCCCAGTGTCGTTTATTGTGCAAATCGGATCATAAATCGTCAATATTCGACAATTTCCGTTGTTCCCATCATACCAGCGATTCCCAAAGGTGTCAATATGAATTTTACAATTCTTTGAATTTGCATCTGGTGCGAATTTAGTAGATATGACAGGACCATTGTTTGGGTGCGCTTTATCTTAATGTGCATCGAATTCTTGGAAAAAAGTAACTGGAAGCATGGAAGGTCGAATTCGACACCTTATGTCGAATGATAGAGAGGTGATTCGACAAATGTGGCTTTTTTTTCTACCAATTCCTTTTTTCCCCCTCAACCTGGTCCCGTCAAGCTCCGTCTGTCCTTCCGCAAAGTTGCAGGCGGGTGGTTTACAAAACGAGGCGGTTGTGTACAATAGAGGATGAATCAGGTATTTCATAGCGAACGACCATGACGGGAAGAGTAGGCTTGCCATCCTTATGACAGAGAGCCGGGGTAGCTGCGATCCGGTATAAGCGATCAAGCCGAACATGGCCCCTGAGTTTCGCGGATGAACCGCCGTTTCCGGCGCCAAGTAGTTCGCGACGCAAACCTGCGTTACGGGTGAGTCAGCAGCAGTCTGACTCGACAAGTCCGCTGTTCGTGAGAAGGCGGAGCATTTGGGTGGTACCACGAGAAGTATGCTCGTCCCAATCTGGGGCGGGCTTTTATTTTTTGTATGTCAGGAGGGTTTTGCTGCATGAAACCGACGTACTACATTACCACGCCGATTTACTATCCGAGCAACAAACTGCATATTGGCAACGCCTACACCACTATTGCAGCCGATGCCATGGCCCGCTACAAACGGCTGCGCGGCTACGATGTCTACTACCTGACCGGTACGGACGAGCACGGGCAAAAGCTGCAGGAGCGTGCGGCCGAAGACGGCAAGCAGCCGCTTGAATTTATCGACCCGATTGTCGACTGGATCAAGGATTTGTGGGCAAAGCTGGACATCTCCTACGACGATTTTATCCGGACGACTCAGCCGCGCCACAAGGAAGTCGTGCAAAAGGTATTCAAACGGCTGTTGGACCAGGGAGACATCTACCTGGGTGAGTACGAGGGCTACTACTGCGTGCCGGACGAAGCGTTCTGGACCGAGACGCAGTGCAAGACGGACAAAGGCTACTTCTGCCCGGACTGCGGCCGCGAAGTGAAAAAGGTGAAGGAGAAAAACTACTTCTTCCGCCTGTCCAAGTATCAGGACAAGCTGCTGAAGTTCCTGGAGGAAAATCCGGACTTCATCCAGCCGGAGTCCCGCCGCAATGAAATGATCAACAACTTCCTCAAGCCGGGACTGCAGGACCTCTCCGTCTCTCGCAGCAGCTTCGACTGGGGCATCAAGGTGCCGAACGATCCCGAGCACGTCGTCTACGTCTGGATTGACGCGCTCACCAACTACATCTCCGCGTTGGGCTACCTGTCTGACGACGACAGCAAGTTTCGCAAATACTGGCCGGCAGACGTCCATCTGGTGGGCAAGGATATCCTCCGTTTTCACACCATCTACTGGCCGATTCTGCTGATGGCGCTGGACGTGCCGCTGCCCAAAAAAGTGTTTGGCCACGGCTGGCTGCTGATGCCGGACGGAAAGATGTCCAAATCTAAAGGCAACGTGATCGATCCGAAGCTCCTGATCGACCGCTACGGCTCCGACGGCGTGCGCTATTTCCTGCTGCGGGAAATCAACTTTGGTCAGGACGGGGTCTTTACGCCGGAGGCTTTCATCCAACGGCTCAACTATGACCTGGCCAATGACATCGGCAACCTGCTGAGCCGCACCACGACGATGATTGAAAAATACTTTGACGGCATCGTGCCTGCTCCGCAGGAGGCGGGCGAACCGGACGACAGCCTCATCCAACTGGCCACCAGGACGAAAGCACTGGTGGAGGAGCACATGGACGAAATGCGCTTCAGCAATGCACTGGCCCACATCTGGGAGCTGATCGGCCGGACCAACAAGTACATTGACGAGACCATGCCGTGGAACCTGGCCAAATCGGAAGAGACCCGGGGCCGCCTGGCTACGGTCATGTACAATTTGGCGGAAAGCATCCGCATTGCCTCCATCCTGATTCAGCCGTTCATGACAAAAGCCCCGGCGAAAATCTGGGACCAATTGGGCATCCTCGACAAGCCGGAAGCGCTGACCTGGGAGTCGGCTGGCGTCTGGGGAGGTCTGCCGGTCGGCAGCACGGTCAGCCGCAAGGAGCTGCTCTTCCCGCGTCTGGACGTGCAGGCGGAGCTGGCGTTCATCGACGAATCCACGGCGGAAGCGCGCCGTCAGGCAGAAGAGAACAAGCGAAAACAGGAAGCATTGAAAGGAGAAGTGTCTGTGAACGAGACAACCGCGAACCAAACCGAAACACAGGCAGCCGAAAAACCGGCCGACGTGAAAGAGGAAATCAAGATCGACGATTTTGCCAAAGTGGAACTGCGCGTGGCGCAAGTCGTCGAATGCGTGAAACACCCCAACGCCGACAAACTGCTGGTACTCCAGCTGGACCTTGGCTATGAGAAGCGCCAGGTGGTTTCCGGCATCGCCAAGTACTACACGCCGGAAGAAATGATCGGCAAAAAGGTGATCCTGGTGGCCAACCTGAAACCGGTGAAACTGCGCGGCGAACTGTCGCAGGGCATGATCCTGGCCGCGTCCGCAGGCGATCAACTGACGCTGGCGACCGTTGACCCGAGCATGCCGAACGGAGCGGTCGTAAAGTAGGGGAAAGGAAGGTAGATCCCGTGTTATTCGATACGCACGCACACCTCAATGCCCGGGAGTTTGACGAGGATCGAGAAGAGGTGATTGCCCGCGCGCGGGAAAACGGCGTGAGCACCATCGTCAACATCGGCTTCAACGCCGAGACGATCCCCACCTGCCTGGAGCTGGCGGAGCGCTACGACTTCATCTATGCCGCGGTCGGCTGGCACCCGCAGGACGCCAAGGACATGAAAGACGAGCATCTGGAGTGGCTGGAGGAGCTGAGCCGCCACCCGAAAGTGGTCGGACTGGGAGAAATGGGTCTGGATTACTACTGGGACACCTCGCCGCGGGATGTGCAGGCGGAGGTGTTCCGCAAGCAGATTCGCCTGGCCAAAAAGCTGGGCCTGCCGATCATCATTCACAACCGGGACGCTCATCAGGACGTCATCACGATTCTGAGGGAGGAGAAGGCGGCTGAAGTGGGCGGCATCATGCACTGCTTTTCCGGGAGCTGGGAGACGGCCAAAATGGCGCTCGACATGAACTTCTACATCTCGTTCGGCGGTCCGCTCACATTCAAGAACGCAAAGCAGCCGAAAGAGGTGGCGGCCAAGGTGCCGCTCGATCGGCTGTTGATCGAGACCGACTGCCCGTACCTGACCCCGCATCCGTATCGCGGCAAGCGAAACGAGAGCGGATACGTCCGCTACGTCTGCGAGGCGATGGCCGACATCCACGGTCTGTCCTACGAAGAAATGGCCCGGATCACGGCCGAGAACGCCCGCCGGCTGTTCCGGCTGGAAGCCCGTACCGAATAGCGCCTTCAAAGCTCATTATTATGACAAAAGCCCTTCTGTGAACGCGCATCAGCGCATCGCAGAAGGGCTTTTTTGCCAATTCCGGCTTGTTGATTGCGCACATCCGGCGGCGTTTTTCCGGCAGGTGGCCGAGTATTTTCTGCCAAGCCAGGTTCTCCCGCAGTTTTCTCCTGCATACCATAGTCCATGTGTCGAACGATTCCATTTCTCTCGACAGAACTGCTCGACACAAACGTGCTTCCATTCGCCATGAGCTTTTTGCTAGGCTGGTAGCGATTATTTGGTTCTAGGAAGGGGGCAATTTGACAAACCGGAGAAAGTAGCATACAATCAAGACCGACCTTGTTCAGAACTGGCCAATTTCCAAAATATTGGTGCGATTTCATCACCCTTGCCTGACCAGACGGGAAAAGCCTCGTGCTTTTCCAGGAAAAAGGAGTGTGGGAAATGGAGTTACGCACGATATGGGAACGGCAAAAGAAGCGAGCAATTGCCATACTGGGCTGTCTCGCTCTGGTGCTGGTGCCCATGATTGGCTATTTATCTGCCCAAGCAAAGCAACCGAAGCAGGTCACGTTTACCTTGGACGGTGTCACCAAAAAGGTGGCGACCAAGGCGAAAACCGTTAAAGAGTTCTTGGAAGAACGACAGATTGCGGTGACAGATAACGATAACTTGCAGCCAGAAGCAGACACCAAAATTTCCGACGGAATAAACATCACCTTACATACACGCTGGGCAATCCCTGTCCACGTGGACGGGCAGACAAAACTCGTGCAAACGCTCAGCCGTGATGTGGCCGGTGTCTTGAAGGACGCAGGCATTACACTGGGCAAACAGGACCGGGTGGAACCGGCACTGACAGCGTCTCTCTCCAAAGACTCGACGATCTTTGTCACGCGGGTCAGCGAACAGATCGTCAAGGTTGAGGAGCGCGTACCATATCAGGAAATTCGCAAAGGCGATGCTTCTCTGACAAAGGGACAGACCCGCGTACTGCAAAGCGGGCAGGAAGGGAAAGTCATCGCGCACTACAGACTGGTTACGGAAAACGGAAAACAAGTATCCCGTGAACTGGTAAAACGAGATGTCATCACACCGAAAAAAGACCGTATTGTCGCGGTAGGAACGGCCGCATCCGTTCAAGCCGACACGTCAAAACGGGTCGTTGCCGCAGCGGGGTTGGTCTCCCGCGGTGGCAAAGTGTTCCGGCCGAAAAAGGTACTGAACGGGGTTACCTTGACCGCCTACTCTCCGGCAGGGGGAGGCAAGCCTGTCGGATCGCCGGGTTATGGCCGCACGGCTACCGGTGTCAAGGCAGAAGCCGGACATACCATAGCCGTCGATCCCAAAGTCATTCCGCTGGGATGGTGGGTGTATATCGACGGAATCGGGTATCGTCGCGCAGAGGACACAGGCGGTGCGATAAAAGGTCACAAGATTGACGTGTTTGTCAGCACAGAAGCGGAAGCGATCCGATTCGGCCGCAAGCGAAATCGCACGGTTTACATTATCGGACCACACAAGCCTTAAAGGACAGGAGCCTGCGCTCCTGTCTTCTGTTTGCCGTCTTACCATTATGACGGGCGGGGAACGGAAACGTTTCAGCCGCACGCACAGAAACAGTACGTGATTTTGGTATACTAATACCATGTCAACACGGTAGGAAAGCAGGAGCAGCGACATGAAGATCAAAGAAGTCATCGTCGTGGAAGGGCGGGACGACACGGCCGCCATCAAGCGGGCCGTGCAGGCGGACACGATCGAGACGGGCGGGTCTGCCATCAACGCGAAAACGATCGAAAAGATTCGCTTGGCCCAGCAAAAACGCGGCGTTATTATTTTTACCGACCCCGATTATCAGGGGGAGAGAATCCGCAAGATCATCAGCCGGGCGGTGCCGGGCTGCAAGCACGCATTTATCACCCAGGAAGACGGGACGAAAAAAGGGGACATCGGCGTGGAAAACGCCTCTCCCGAAGTGATCGTTCGCGCGCTTTCCGAGGTGCGTACCGATATGGCGGATCAAGCTGGGGAGATCACGCCCGACGACATGATCGCCTACGGGTTGACCTCGGGTCCGGATTCCAAACAGCGGCGCATCAAACTGGGTGAACGGCTGGGCATCGGGTACGCCAATGCCAAACAGATGCTGCAACGCCTGAACGCCTTTCAAATCAGTCGGGCGGAGTTTCTCGCCGCGATGAAGGCCATTGACGAAGGAGGGGAGCAGCCATGACCCGAGCCGTCGGCAAAGATATCGCCACGCCAACGCGGACCAGGGAAATCCTGGAGAAGTACGGCTTTTCGTTCAAAAAAAGCCTGGGACAAAACTTTTTGATCGACACCAACATTCTGCACAACATCGTGGCAGCGGCCGAACTGGACAAGGGGAAGGCGGCATTGGAGATCGGCCCTGGCATCGGTGCGCTGACCGAACAGTTGGGCAGAGCGGCCGGCCGTGTCGTGGCGGTCGAAATCGACCAACGGCTGCTGCCCATCCTGGCGGAAACACTGGCTCCCTATGAAAACGTGGAAGTGGTGCACGGGGATGTGCTGGAGCTGGATCTGCGGGCGCTCCTGGCGGACAAGCTGGCCGGCTACGAACAGGTGAGCGTCGTGGCCAACCTGCCGTACTACGTGACGACGCCCATTCTGATGAAGCTGCTGGAGGAACGGCTGCCGCTGGAGCATATCGTGGTGATGATCCAGAAAGAGGTGGCGGATCGAATTGCAGCCAAGCCGGGTACAAAGGACTACGGTTCGCTCAGCGTCGCCGCACAGTTTTTCGCGGAGACGGAAGTGGCGATGGTGGTGCCGGCCAGCGTGTTCATTCCCCGGCCCAATGTGGACTCGGCTGTAATCAAGCTGACGATCCGCAAGCAGCCGCCTGTCGAGGTGGACGACGAAGCGCTGTTTTTCAGCGTGGTGCGGGCTTGTTTTGCGCAGCGGAGAAAGACACTGCTGAACAATCTGATGAACGGCTTGTTTGACAAAACGCAAAAAGAAGACGTGGTTGGACTGCTGGTTGAGCTGGGCATCGACCCCGGCCGCCGCGGTGAGACGCTGAGCATCGAGGAATTTGCCCGGCTCGCCAACGCCATTGGCCGCAGCAATCTTCTTACGCATCGACCATGAGGAACGCCCCTTGGATACAAGGGGCGTTTGGTATTTTTGGGACAGTCTCAACCATTTGGGAAAATGATAATCAGAGGACGAAAGCGGCTAGGAATTTTAGTAGCCGGACGTGGTTTTTTTGGACAAACCATGTGACAAAAATCTGCTGATTTCACGAAAAAAACACCGTTGACAAGAGTTGATGTTGGTTGCTATAATTTTTTATTTCTTTGACAAAATAAGCATAGGCTGTTATAATGGAATCAAGCGAGGTGGATGAGATAATGGCAAGAAACGCGTTACTTGACATTAAACGCAGTTTAGACGAGCACATTGGCGAACGCATCCTGCTGAAAGCCAATGGCGGTCGCCGCAAAACCGTCGAACGGACGGGCATCCTCGAAGAAACATACCCCTCTGTATTCGTAGTAAAGCTTGATGACGACCAATTGTTTGAGCGAGTTTCATACAGCTATGCTGACATCTTGACGGAGACAGTAGAATTGACAGTGTGCCGTGACAACGAGCACATTCGTATTACTTTTGTACAGCAGTAGGGCCCTGGCGGCTCTGCTGTTTTGTTTTTTTCTCCTGCTGTTCCCTGGCTTGGTACTCGATATTATATCCATTCGGCGCCATCGTTGTGTCGGCTGAATCGAGAGGATGGCCGGGGTTTTTTTGTCCGACCTCGCGCATACTAAGGCTGTCAACGAGAAAGGGAGGATGTTATGGGTCGCAGACGAGGCATCATGTCTGAAGCGTTTAAGATGGAGTTGGCCAAAGAGCTGGGGTTTTACGACACGGTAAAAACTGAAGGCTGGGGCGCCATCACCACGCGCGATGCCGGGAATCTGGTCAAACGCGCGATTCAGATTGCCGAGGAAGCGTTAGCCAAACAGAATGCCAAATAAACTCGTTGACAGGCCGGGGAAACCCGGCTTCTTCCTGCGTTTTTGGTTTCGCGGCAGTTGCTCCGCATTGCCTATTATGATAGAATATTCAGAAAAATACACACGCGTGTCACTAGGCGAACTAGGCATGAGCGAACGGAAGCGGCAAGGGGCGAGTCCCTCTGCTCTGGACGCTCATGCTTTTTTCAGGAGGTGAAAGCGGGCAGCAGACCGGGAACAGGCGAGGGTTACGCACCAAACAGATCGATCAGCGACAGGAGGAATGGGAAGCATGTGGAAAAGCAAGGGAATCGTACGGGGAACAGTGGCCGCTCTTGTCATCTCTACGGCGCTCTATACACCAGTTCCGGCCCAAACGGAGGCGGTATCTCCCGAGCCGCCGCCATCAGCGTCTGCGGAAGCGCCGGCGAGCGTCATCCAAAACGACGAGCCCACATCCGTCCGCATCAATCAGTTGGTCGACACGGCCATGTACTACTACTGGCACGGCGGCGACCTGCAGCAAGCGGAAAAGGAAATCTTCAAGGGCATCACCCTGAAAGGCAAATACGATGTGGTCGAACACGCCTTTCGGGAAGCGACGATCCTCGATCCGTACAATCTGGATCTGAAGTTTTCGCTGGCGTCGACGCAGGTCATCCAGAAAAAGCTGCCCGAAGCCCTGCAGACGTACCGGCAGATCCTGCGCCTGGACCCTGACAATTACAACGCCACCCTGCTGTTCGCCGTCTACTCCAAGGCGAACGGAGACGAGCGGGCGTTTCAGGAGGCCGTGTCCAGGCTGCGGACGATCGATCCGCAAAGGACGGCCGCCTATCTGGAAAAGCTGCGGGCGACAGACGAGATCCTGGCCGGCAGGCTCAACACCGCGGTTCCGGCCGGGCTGCCGCAAACCCGGCACGCGATCGTGATCCTGGGCTACGCGCTGGCGGACGACGGTTCGATGCGCCAGCCGCTCGTGGACCGGCTGAAAACGGGCCTGGCGGTCGCCAGACAATACCCGCAGGCCAACATCATCGTTACCGGCGGAGTGCCAAAGCAGGGCGTCACCGAAGCGGACGCGATGAGCCGATGGCTGGTCTCCCAAGGGATTGACCAGGACCGCATCCTCCTGGAGAACAAGTCGACGGACACGGTGGAAAACGCCCTGTTTACGATGGCGATCCTGGAGCGGGAAGGGATCCGCGACGTCACGCTGGTGACTAGCGCGAGCCATATGAGACGGGCATTGACCGTCTTTCGCGAAGCCGGCGAATTGTACGCGAAGATGAACGGCAGCAGCGGGAGCGTCAGATTTAGCCATGTGGCCAGCCTGGATTACCCGACGATCGAGGAGGCGCAGCAGGTGACGAAAGACGAGCGACTGGTCACCTACCGTGACCTGTTGAGAGCTTCGGGCATCTGGGCGTATCCCGGAAAACAGCGATAGGCTTTTCTTCCGTCCAACTGGCACGGCAGAGAACCCCTGTGCTACAATAAGAGACTAGAAAATCTGAACGTAGGCAGAGGTGAACAACATGCGTATCTCGGTCAAAGCGCCCGCCAAAATCAACCTGACTCTCGACGTGCTGGCCAAACGGCCGGACGGTTATCACGAAGTGGAAATGGTGATGACCACAGTGGACTTGGCGGATCGCGTAGACCTGACCTTGCGCCAGGACGGCGCCATTACGCTGGACTGCTCTGCCAGTTTTGTACCGGACGACATACGCAACCACGCCTACAAGGCGGCGGTGCTGCTGCGTGAACGCTATCAGGTACGCCAGGGCGTACATGTGCATATTGACAAACAGATTCCGGTAGCCGCCGGACTGGCCGGAGGAAGCAGTGACGCGGCAGCCGCCCTGCGCGGCCTAAACAAGCTTTGGAATCTCGGGCTGAGTCTGGACGAGCTGGCCGCCATCGGGGCGGAAATCGGGTCCGATGTGCCGTTTTGCGTCTACGGCGGCACGGCACTCGCCAGGGGGAGAGGCGAGCAGATCACCCATTTGCCGGCTCCCGCTCCTTGCTGGGTCATATTGGCGAAACCGCCGATCGGGGTCTCCACGGCTGACGTGTACGGCCGATTGCGCGTTCAGGAGATCGCCCGCCATCCTTCCACAGAGCAAATGATCAGGTCGATTCGCGAACAGGATTTTTCACTGATGTGCCGCTCCATGGGTAACGTGCTGGAAGAGGTGACGTTGGACATGCACCCGCAGGTCCGGCAGATCAAGGAGCTGATGGAACAGTCGGGAGCGGACGGGGTGCTGATGTCGGGGAGCGGACCGACCGTGTTCGCCCTCGTGCAAAAGGAAGCGAAGGTCCACCGTATCTACAACGCGCTGCGCGGATTTGTCAAAGACGTGTTCGTGGCCCGCATGCTGGGGATGCCTGATGGGGAAATGCTTGCATGATCCCGTATGGAAATGATAAATTAGCACCATAATATTCGGTTTTTTTGGAGGAAGAATCATGAAGAAAATGCGCAGAAGTGCGCGTCTGGTCGACATGACGCAGCACTTGCTCGCCCATCCCCACACGCTGATTCCACTCACCATGTTTGCCGAACAGTACGGAGCGGCAAAGTCGTCCATCAGCGAAGACTTGTCCATTATCAAGGAAGCGTTTGAGAGCCAGGGTGTGGGTGCGCTGCGAACGGTAGCGGGAGCGGCTGGCGGCGTGAAGTACATTCCTCAGATGAAGACGGAACAGGCCCTTCACTTCATGCGCGAACTGATCGGCCATTTGGAAAATCCCGACCGCCTGCTGCCGGGCGGCTACCTGTACATGTCTGACATCCTCGGCCATCCGGCCACCATGGCCCGGATCGGCAAGCTGTTTGCCACCGCCTTTGCCGAAAAGAACGTGGAAGTGGTCATGACGGTGGAAACCAAGGGGATTCCGCTCGCCTACGCAACGGCCGCCTATCTGAACGTGCCAGTTGTG
This sequence comes from Brevibacillus sp. NL20B1, assembly GCF_018195675.1. Lineage (NCBI taxonomy): Bacteria > Bacillati > Bacillota > Bacilli > Caryophanales > Paenibacillaceae > Brevibacillus > Brevibacillus sp. NL20B1. The sequence goes on along the minus strand of NZ_JAGTPT010000011.1, from coordinate 73,086 downwards.
ATCGTTCGGCGCGACAACAAGGTGACGGAAGGATCCGTGGTCAGCATCAATTACGTGTCCGGCTCGAGCAAGCGCATTCAGACGATGTCGCTTGCCCGCCGCGCGCTGGCCGAACAGTCCCGTGTCCTGATCGTCGACGATTTCATGAAGGCCGGCGGCACGATTCGCGGCATGATCGATCTCCTGCAGGAGTTCCGCGCCACTGTGGTGGGCTGCGGCGTGTTGGTGGAGACGGCTGACGTCACGGATCGTCTCGTGGACGAGTACGTTTCGCTGGCCAAGCTGCGCGATGTGGATGTGAAGGGCAAGCAAATCGAGATCGAGCTGGGCAGTTATTTTCACAACAGAGAGGAGTAATGAACAGATGGCGATTTCATTTGTTTCGACGGACAAGGCGCCGGCGGCAATCGGTCCGTACAGCCAGGCGGTCAAGGCAGGCCCGTTTCTGTATGCATCCGGTCAAATCCCGCTGCGCCCGGACGGCACCCTGGTCGAAGGGGATATCGTGGACCAGGCGCACCAGGTGTTTGCCAACATCAAGGCGATCCTGGCCGAAGCCGGGCTGTCGCTCGCTGATGTGGTGAAAGCGACTGTGTTTATCAAGGACATGAACGATTTTGGCCGGCTGAACGACGTGTACGCCGAATACTTTGGCGATCACAAACCGGCCCGTTCTACGGTGGAAGTGGCTCGTCTGCCGCGCGACGTCAAGGTGGAAATCGAAGTCATTGCGTACGCAGGAGAATAATGGAGAATCGTGTAGTATAATCAAAAAGTCCGACACCAGGCCGTGTCGGACTTGTTTTTTGCGCATTTGTCCCCCAGGGGAGAGAAAAATTATCGTTTTTTTTTTCAAAAATTCGGTAACCCAGCAGGAATATTTACCCAGAGCGTGGAAATAATCCTAAACGCTTTGATAGATAAAGGGAGTGAACTTAATGGAAGTAACAGACGTAAGACTTCGCCGAGTGAATACGGATGGTAGAATGAAAGCCATTGCGTCCATTACGATTGACCATGAATTCGTGGTTCATGATATCCGTGTCATTGACGGGAACAATGGCATGTTTGTTGCGATGCCCAGCAAACGCACCCCGGATGGGGAGTTCCGCGACATCGCACATCCGATCTCCTCTGCCACGCGCGAAAAGATTCAGGCTGCTGTGCTGGCTGAATACGAGCGCGTCGGTCAGGAAGAAGAGAACACCATCGAAGCAGGCGCTTGATTCAAGTCCAGCAAAAAGCACCCGGTCTCGACGACTGGGTGCTTTGTTCTTGCCGAAGCAGCCGGACGAAAAGCCAAGCGAGGCTGTTCCACCGGTCCCGGTCCTGTTGCCGTTTTCGCCGCTAATAGCAGGCCTCCAGATCGGCTATGATTTTTTCCCTGTCCAATCCTTCGCCGATAAAGACGGCTACCATCTTCGGACCGAAGTTTTCGAACGGAAACAGGTGCACCTGGTTTTCGGTGTGCTGAAATGAAATCAGTTCCTCCCTTCCTTTAAACAGCACGTACCCTTTGGCGCGGTAGACGTTTTTCGGCAGATCCCAGAGAAAATCCTCAAACTTGTCTGCGTCTACCGGTCCAGTAAAATGGTAGGAAAAGGTTTCGATGCTGTTGTACAGCGACGGCTGACCGGCTGAGAAGCCGAGCGATCGTTTTACTTTATCCAGGGTGGACATTCGTCCTATGCTTTTTTGCACAGGAGTGCCGGCCTTGTCACGGGCCTGTATGGCTGCACTGCGTTCGGCGGCGCGTTTGATGTTCAACAGTTCCCGCAGGTCCATGTCGCTCTGGATCGTCTGGTGGATCGGAGCGTGCGGATTCAGCTCCAGCAGCTTGGCCTTTACTTTTTCCAACACATCCGGGGTGACCAGATCGATTTTATTTAATAGAAGCAAATCGGCGTACTTCACCTGGTTGCGGATCGTCTTGACCAGCGTGCTGCTCGACTGAAAACGGGAGATAAGGCTGCGGAAGCGGGACGCGTCCACGACGCTGATGATTCCCTTGAGCTCCAATCTGTCGTACAGCTCCGGATGTGTCAGTGCGTCCACTACATCGACCGGATCGGCCACGCCGGTGGTTTCGATCAGGATGTGGTCAGGCTCAAAGGAAGCGAGAATGTCCTTCAGACCTTCCGTCAGCTCCCCGCGAATGGAGCAGCAGATGCAGCCGTCCAGAAGCTTTTTTACCGGAAAGCCAAAACCCTGAATCTGCTCGCCGTCGATGTCTTCATCGCCCATTTCATTCATCAGGACCACGACCCGACCGTCCTGGCTTTGCAGATAGGCCAGCAGTTTTTGTAACAGCGTCGTCTTTCCGCTGCCCAGATACCCGGTCAACATGTATACGCCAGCGCTCAACGCCACCATCCCCCTTGCCTTGTCATGTAACGGTCAGAACACGGAGGGCGGAGTTGGGAAAAATGTCAAAAATGTTACATTTATATTTTCGCAAGAGACTGACAATTCCCTTGAAGACCCGCTCTCGGTTCACTTCCCATCATAATCCAGGTGGGAAACAGGCGTCAAACGACTAAAAATCGCCATGGGAAACCAGTGCCTACCGTCTTGAAATCACCATTTGATTAAGATATAGTCATTGTGGAACTTATACGTTGGAGGGTTGACATGTCTAAGATCCATGCCGTGGTACTGGCTGCCGGTCAGGGAACGCGGATGAAATCGAAGCTGTACAAAGTTCTTCACCCCGTCTGCGGCAAGCCCATGGTCCAGCATGTGGTGGACACGCTGGCTTCCATGCGGGTGGAGGATGTCATCGTCGTCGTAGGTCATGGTGCTGACGCTGTTCGTTCCAGATTGGGCGACCGCGTCACGTACGCTTTGCAGAAGGAACAGTTGGGTACGGCTCATGCCGTACAGCAGGCGGTACCGTTTTTGCAGGCGAAAGAAGGAACTACGTTTATTTTGTACGGAGATGTACCCCTCCTGTCCGAGGAGACGCTCACTGCTCTCTTGCGCTATCACGAAGAGCAGCAGGCAGCTGCAACTGTACTGACTGCTGTCGTCCCGGACCCGACCGGTTACGGACGCATCGTGCGCAGTGAAACAGGTGAGGTGCAGGCGATCGTCGAGCACAAGGACGCAACTCCAGAGGAACGGGCGATCAGAGAAATCAACACAGGCATATACTGTTTTGACAATCAAAAATTATTGAAAGCCTTGGCACAAGTGAAAAATGACAACGCTCAAGGTGAATACTATGTGACGGATTGTATCGGCATTCTGCGGGAAGCAGGAGAAAAGGTGGCCGCGTTTGAAGCGGTTGACCCGGATGAAACGATGGGCGTCAACGACCGCTCGCAGCTGGCCGAAGCCGAAGCATACATGCGCAAACGCATCGCCGTGCGCCATATGAAAAACGGCGTGACCATTGTCGACCCCGCATCCACGTACATCGAAGCGGACGTGGTGATCGGTGCGGATACGGTGATTCAGCCCGGAACGTATTTGCGCGCAGGGACAACCATCGGCGCCGATTGCGTGATTGGTCCGCAGGCGGATTTGAGCAATGTGCAGGTGGCAGACCGTGTCACCATCTCCTACTCCGTCATGGTCGACGCTCGTGTGGAAGCAGACTCCACGGTCGGACCGTTTGCTTATGTGCGGCCGGGAACGGAAATTGGCCCGAGTGTCAAAATCGGCGACTTTGTCGAACTGAAAAATGCGAAAATCGGCAAAGGCACCAAGGTACCGCACCTCAGCTACGTAGGCGATGCCGAGATTGGCGAGGGTGTCAACATCGGCTGCGGTACGATTACGGTCAACTATGACGGCGCCGTCAAACACAAAACAGTCGTAATGGACGGCTCCTTTATCGGCTGCAACACCAATCTCGTTGCGCCGGTTACTGTGGGACAACAAGCGTATGTAGCAGCGGGTTCCACCATTACACAGGACGTGCCGGACGAAGCGCTGGCCATTGCTCGAGAGCGACAGATAAACAAGCCGGGTTATGCTAACAAACTGCCACGCAAAGGCAAGAAGGATTAACAACGGGGGGTTTTTTTAACTATCATGGCTAACTACCGCGATCCCAAACTGAAAGTCTTTACGTGCAACGCAAATCGCCAACTGGCAAAAGAGATTGCGGAGCACATCGGTGTACCGCTGGGCAATGCGGAAGCAGTCCGCTTCAGCGACGGCGAGTGTCAAATCAAATTGAACGAAAGCGTTCGCGGTTGTGACGTGTTTGTGATTCAGCCAACATGTGCTCCCGTTAACGAACACCTGATGGAACTGCTTGTGATGGTCGATGCGCTGAAACGCGCCTCTGCCAAGAGCATCAACGTCGTGATTCCGTATTACGGGTACGCCCGTCAGGACCGGAAAGCCCGCGCGCGCGATCCGATTACGGCCAAACTGGTCGCCAATCTGATCGAGACCGCAGGGGCGCACCGCGTCATCACGATGGACCTGCACGCGACGCAAATCCAGGGCTTTTTCGACATCCCGGTCGACCACCTGTTGGGCGTACCGATTCTGGGGAAATACTTTGCCGAAAAAGGCCTGCAGGACATCGTCGTCGTCTCGCCTGACCACGGTGGCGTAACCCGTGCCCGCAGGCTGGCGGAGCGCCTGGAAGCGCCGATTGCGATCATCGACAAGCGCCGTCCGGAGCCAAATGTTGCAGAAGTGATGAACATCGTCGGGAACATCGAGGGTAAGACAGCAATCATCATTGACGACATCATCGATACGGCTGGCACGATTACGCTGGCGGCCAACGCGCTGGTGGAAGCAGGTGCGCGTGACGTGTACGCGTGCTGCACGCATCCGGTGCTGTCCGGCCCGGCCATCCAGCGAATCAACGATTCCAAGATTAGCGAATTGGTAGTGACCAACACCATCCCGTTGAGCCAGGATCGGATGATCGACAAGATCAAGGTGCTGTCTGTGGCACCGATTATCGGGGAAGCGATCATCCGCGTTCACGAAGAGCTGTCTGTCAGCAAGCTGTTTGATTAGTACAACCCGGTCAGACGATTGAAATACGCCTCCGCTGGACAAGCTAGGGAGAAGGAAGAATCTGCTAGATGTCCAGAGGAGGTTTTTTTGTGGAAACGATCAAGGCGATCATCCGCCGCAAGGGAGAACAGCCGACGAACAACGAACTGCGACGCCAGGGCTGGGTCCCGGCTGTCGTCTACGGAAGCGACGTCCAGAATCTGGCGATCCAGGTGAATGGACGGGAACTGGATCAGGCCCTGCGCCATCAGTCCACCAACAAGCCATTCAAGCTGGTGGTCAACGGCAACGAACACCCCGTGATGGTCTACGAACTGCAGCGTCATCCCGTGAAGGGCAACATTCTTCACGCTGACTTCAAAAAAATCAATATGAATGAAAAAGTGCACACCAGCGTCCCGGTGCTGCTGGAGGGTGACCCGGAACTGGGGGTGGCCACCTTGGTCCGCCACAGCGTGGAAATCTCCTGCCTGCCCGGCAGCATTCCCGAAGCGTTTACCGTCAATGTCGACGGCCTCAACATCGGGGACGTGGTGCTGGCCAAAGATCTGGAGATTCCGCCCGACGTCGATCTCGGGATTGACGAGATGGAAGTGGTCGTAAGCATTCTGCCGGTGAAGGCCAAGTCGGACGAAGCAGTGGAGGCGGAACAGTCGGCCGAGGCTGTGGCCGAAGAGGCCGGATCGCCGCCAGAGAAAGCCAAAACCACATAGAGTGGCTCCTGCCCCGGATGTTTGGGGCTCAGCGTGTAGACAAAGTCCGCGGCGCAGGGGAGATCGGGCCCGCTCGCTTGGCCCATCCCTCCATGCGATGCACATTGTCTTCCGCTTCGGTTGATGAATGGGCAGGCCTTTCGGCCTGGAAATCATTTTTTGTGGACGCTAACTCAATGAACCGTTTGTCTTCAGTCTGTGCCCCGGATGTTCGGGGCTTTTTTATGTAGGTGTCACCGCCTTGGCGGAGCTTGGTTTTCTATGTACAATGAGGGGAGGTTAGGAGGGAACAACCGTGAAAGTGATCATTGGGCTGGGCAACCCCGGCAAAAAATATGAAGATACAAGACATAATGCAGGGTTTATGGCCATAGATAAAATTAGCGATAAGTGGAACATTCCCGTACAACAGCACAAGTTTCGCGCCATTGTTGGCGAGGGCCGGATCGAAGGGGAAAAGGTGCTGCTGGTCAAACCGCAGACTTACATGAATCTGTCCGGGGAGTCCGTTATCGAGGTGCTGTCGTTTTACAAGCTGACGCCGGATGATATTGTGGTAATTTACGACGATTTGGATCTGCCTTGCGGCCAGCTTCGCCTGCGGTTAAAGGGCAGCGCTGGCGGACACAACGGCATCAAATCGCTGATCCAGCACATGGGTACCCAGGAGTTCAAGCGAATCAAGGTGGGCATCGGTCGCCCCGAACCGGGAAGGAGTGTAAGCGATTACGTTTTGCAGACTTTTTCTGCCGCCGAGCGCCCGGTGATCAACGCTGCCGTGGAGCAGGCGGCTGAGGCTGCCGCGATGTGGACGAGAGAACCGTTTGAGCTCGTGATGAACCGCTACAACAGTCGGAAGTAACACGGTTAAGCGTCTGAACGTCAAAAAACCGCTCACGCCATGCGGCTTGATCAAGTATGTTTTTCCACCCCCTCGACCATACTAAGCGGTAGATTCGCCTGGGGGTGTATTGCGAGTGAGCATTCGCTATGTCTGCCGCTGCTGCGGCATCAGGATTGCGGAATTTGACGATGCGCGTGTGACGGAAGCACAGTTGGGGTTGGATTCCTTGACCCCGGAAGAACGTGCTCTTATAATAACCAAAGAACCTGAGGGGGACACGGTTGTCAGCATCACGTGCGCCTACTGTCGTGAGGCGCTGGATCTGCATCCGGAGCTTTCCCTGATCGGTAATCCGCTCCAATAACACTCCTACAGCTGCATCCTCTTATAAATAATATATGGAGGAAGCGAAATGCTTTCGGTGGAAGGCTTGCAAGGACAAGGCCTTGGCTTCTTGAGCTAAGGCTTCTTTTCGCATGACAGAAAATCCAGAGAGGGGACTAATGAATGCAAGTCATCATTAACCCGATAAAACGGGACGCCAACATCGGGACAATTGTCGCCGGCCTGGAAAAGGGGCTGCACGAACAGCTCGTCTCCGGTCTGGCCGGTTCCGCCCGGCAAGCGCTGATGGTGGCGCTCAAACAGATGGCGGGCCGTCCGATGTGCGTCATCACCCATAACATGTTTCAAGCGCAAAAAGTGTACGAGGATCTGATCGAACTCCTCCCCGCCGACGAGGTGCTGCTCTTTCCCGGAAACGAATTGATAGGCTCCGAACTGGCGATCGCCAGTCCCGAGATGCTGGCGCAGCGCGTACACGTGTTCAACCGTTTAGCCCGAGGCTTTACGGGTATTTTGGTTGCGCCGTTCGCCGGCGTACGCCGTCTGGTCGTGCCGCCTCACATCTGGCGGGACGCGCAGATCGAACTGCGGGTCGGCGAAGAACTGGACATTGACGCGTTTTTGCTCCGCTGTGTGGAGTTGGGGTACGAGCGCGTCGACATGGTGGAGCGAAAAGGTGAATTCAGCGTGCGCGGCGGGATCATTGACCTGTACCCGATCGACTCGGAATGGCCGGTGCGGATCGAGCTGTTTGATGTGGAAATCGACTCGATCCGCACATTTGACATGGGAACGCAGCGCTCGCTTACGTCCGTCCAGTCGTTTACAATCGGGCCGGCCAAGGAGGTCTTTGCCACGACCGCACTCTTGCAGGAGGCAGCTGTCCGGCTGGAGCAAAAGCTGGGCGAAACCGTATCCAAACTGAAGGACGGGGCGGCCAAGGAAAAAGTGGTGCAAAAAATCGGCGCCGACGTGGAACGGATGATGCAGGCACAGCGGTTTTCCCATCTCTATTCCTACATCTCGGTCCTCTACCCGACGAACGATACGCTGCTTTCCTATATGCCGGCTGACACGGTGCTGATCGTGGACGAACCGTCCCGCGTGCTGGATACGGCGGCGCAGCTTCAAAAAGAGGAGGCGGAGTGGCTGACCGGCCGGATCGCCGAAGGGGAGTACATGGCCAATTTGAGCTTGTCCCGCTCCTACGAGGAGACCGTGGGCGCGAAAAAGCGGCAGATCGTCTACCTGTCTTTGTTTTTGCGCCAATCGCCCAAAACGCAGCCGCAAAACATCGTCAATCTCACCTGCCGGACGATGCAAAACTTCCACGGCCAGATGAACGTGCTGAAGACGGAGCTGGCCCGTTGGAAAAAATCGCAGGACCAGATCGTTTTCGTTGCCGCCGATCTGGAGCGGGCCAAGCGTCTGGAACGGGTGCTGCATGACTACGAGATGGAAGCCGACCTGCTGACCGAGTCGGTGGAATCGGTTCCACCCGGTCGTCCGACCATTATTATCGGCAACCTGCAAACCGGGTTTGAACTGCCGTTGAACAAGCTCGTCGTCATCACCGAGGGGGAAGTCTTTACCCCCAAACAGCGCAAGGCGCGCAAAGTCCAACAGACGATGACCAACGCCGAGCGGATCAAAAACTACCTGGAGCTAAAACCGGGCGACTACGTCGTGCACGTCAACCACGGGATCGGCAAATACCTGGGGATCGAAACCAAAGAAATTCTCGGAATTCATAAAGATTACTTGCATATTCAGTATGCCGGCGGAGACAGCCTGTTTGTGCCGATCGACCAGATTGACCACGTGCAGAAATACGTGGGCAGCGAAGAGTCGGAGCCGAAAATCTACAGCCTCGGGGGCAGCGAGTGGAAGCGCGTCAAGAACAAGGTGAAGTCCTCCGTCAAAGACATTGCGGAAGACCTGATCAAGCTCTACGCGGCCCGGGAAGCGGCTGTGGGCCACGCCTTCTCGCCTGATACGGCGGAACAGCGGGAGTTTGAGGCGATGTTTCCCTACCAGGAGACGCCCGACCAGCTCCGGGCGATCGCTGAAGTCAAGCAGGACATGGAAAAGCGTCGACCGATGGACCGTCTCGTCTGCGGCGACGTGGGCTACGGCAAGACAGAGGTGGCCATCCGGGCGGCCTTCAAGGCGGTCATGGACGGCAAGCAGGTGGCCGTGCTTGTGCCCACCACCATTTTGGCGCAGCAGCATTACGAGACCTTCCGCGAGCGTTTTGCCGACTACCCGATCCGTGTCGAAGTGCTCAGCCGGTTCCGCTCGCGCAAAGAGCAGAACGCCGCGCTGAAAGGGCTGAAGGAAGGCACGGTGGACGTCGTCATCGGGACGCACCGACTGCTGTCCAAAGACGTCCAGTTTCGCGACCTGGGACTATTGATCGTCGATGAAGAACAGCGTTTTGGTGTCACCCACAAGGAAAAACTGAAACAGATGAAGACCAACGTGGATGTGCTGACCCTGACCGCGACGCCGATTCCACGGACACTGCACATGTCGATGATCGGCGTGCGCGACCTGTCCGTAATCGAGACGCCGCCGGAAAACCGCTTCCCGGTGCAAACCTATGTCATGGAGTACGGCCCGGCGCTGGTGCGGGAGGCGATCGAACGGGAACTGGCCCGTGGTGGTCAGGTCTTTTTCCTCTACAACCAGGTGCAGGGGATCGAGCAGATGGCGGAGCAAATCGCTGCGCTCGTGCCGGACGCCCGCGTCGCCGTGGCGCACGGCCAGATGAACGAGAGCGAGCTGGAAGGCATCATCCTGGACTTTTTGGAAGGCAATTACGATGTGCTGGTCAGCACGACGATCATTGAAACGGGCGTGGACATCCCCAACGTGAACACGCTGATCATCTACAATGCGGACAAAATGGGCTTGTCCCAACTGTACCAGCTCCGTGGACGGGTTGGCCGGTCCAACCGGATTGCCTATGCCTACTTTACCTACCAGCGGGACAAAGTGCTGACCGAAGTGGCGGAGAAGCGGCTGCAGGCGATCAAGGAGTTTACCGAGCTCGGCTCTGGCTTTAAGATCGCGATGCGCGACCTCTCCATCCGCGGCGCCGGGAATCTGCTGGGCGCCGAGCAGCATGGATTCATCAACTCGGTCGGGTTTGACCTGTACAGCCAGATGCTGAAAGAGGCGATTGACGAGCTGAAAGGGGAAGTGAAGCAGGAGAGCGTCTCCCCGGTGGAGATCAACCTGCAGCTGGACGCCTACATCCCGTCGCTCTACATCACCGACAGCCGGCAGAAAATCGAGATGTACAAAAAATTTGTGGCCGTCTCCTCCCTGGAGGACGTGGACGACCTGGCCGAGGAACTGCTGGACCGCTTCGGCCCCGTGCCGAAACCGGTGGAGAACCTGCTCACGATCTCACGCCTGCGGGTGTACGCGCTCAAGCACCACATCACCGAGATCAGCCAGAAAAATCCGGACGAGATCAAACTGTATCTGCATCCCAGCCAGAACAACAACATCGACGGCGGCGCGTTGTTCGCACTGGCCAGCAATTGGAACAGGCGATTGGGGCTCTCGGGTGGACAACAGATCGTCATTACTGTTAAAGTAAAAGGGTTACGGGAAGATGAAGGCGTGCAGCTTGTCGAAAAGCTGCTGCGTCAATTTCACTTGGTGCGCAAGGACACCAGTACGGAAAGCACCGTCTCCTGAGGGAGAACGGGCTTTTCGGGAAGGGAGAGCCATTCCATGAAACGATCTGTAGCCATTTTGTCTTCCGCCGTCCTGGTCGTGGCACTGCTGACCGGATGCGGAGGAGACAACAACACAGATGCTTCCAACCAGACCAACCAGAACCAAGCAGCAGGTGACCAGGCAAACGATCCGCTGGCGCAGTTTCCCAAGCTGAACCTGCCGTTCAAAGTGGATCAAAATGCCGCTGTCGTCGAGTACCAGGGAGGCACGCTCAGCGGGAAGGAATTTGAGACGTTCCTGCGAGTGATTAACTTCCTCAATCCGATGCAGGGGCAAATGATCGAAGTGGCGGATCAGGAGATGTTAAAAACGTTCGCCCGTGAATTCACGGCGACGAAAATCCTGGCCGCCAAAGCCGACGCTGCGATCGAGAAAGAGTCCAGGGAGACGGCTGAGAAGAGCTTCGACAAGATCAAAGAGCAGTATCTCAGCCTCCTGGGCAACGACAATGCCAAGTTTGACAAGCTGATGGAGAATCAGGGCGTCACCAAGAATCTCGTGATCGATCAGATGACGCTCATCAACAACTCGATCAACGTGCTGAAAAAGAACATTGATGACGCGGCGTTGAAAAAGATGTACGACGGCATGAGCAAGGAATCGCTGACCGTCGCCTCTGTCCGCCACATCCTGATCTCCACCGAAAATCGGAAACCGGAAGAAGCGCTCAAACTGGCCAACGATCTGGCGGCCCGCCTGAAAAAAGGGGAGGATTTCGCCAAACTGGCCAAAGAGCACAGCGACGACCCGGGCAGCAAGGACACGGGCGGTCTGTACGAAGACGCCGACGTGAGCCAATGGGTGCCGGAGTTCAAGGACGCGGCCCTGAAACTGCCAATCGGGCAAATCAGTGATCCGGTAAAAACTGATTACGGCTACCATGTAATGAAGGTGGAAAGCCGGAAACAAAAGAGCTTTGACGAGATGAAGGAACAGCTTCGCGCGCAGGCGTTGGAGCAGGAGTACGACAAATTCGGCAATACCGAGCTGGACAAGCTGATTACCAAGTACAACCTTCCGGAAGTGAAACAGCCTGCGGAACAGGCCAAATAGGACGGGTCTTTTGAGTGCAGGCCTTTTGGCCTGGAAATGCAACGTCTTCAGTCTGACAGGGAACTCAGGTTCCCTGTTTTTTCGTTTTCTCGCATATTCTTGAAGCTCCGGCGAATACTATAGTCACTCGCTACCGCCCGGGGGAGAGTAACAAAATCAAACTGGAAAATGTTGCAGTCGTCACTCGTCGTTAAAATGAGAATCTGAGGAAAAAATACAGGTAACCACCAACTCTTTCACAACCCACTTCTCACGAAAGCGAGGCAACATGACATGAAAGCAACTGGTATTGTTCGTCGCATCGACGACCTCGGCCGGGTCGTGATACCAAAGGAGATTCGTCGCACCCTGCGCATTCGCGAAGGCGATCCGCTGGAGATCTTCGTGGACCGCGACGGGGAGGTTATCCTGAAGAAGTATTCGCCCATCGGAGAACTGGGTGATTTCGCCAAGGAATACGCTGACTCGCTGTACGAAAGCCTGAACCATATCATCCTGATTTCCGACCGCGACAGCGTCATCGCCGTGTCCGGCGCATCCAAGAAGGAGTACCTGGAGAAGCCGATCGGCAGCATCGTGGAAAAATGCCTGGAAGAGCGGAAGACGCGCGTCGAAAAGAATTCGGGCACGTATGAAATTTGCCGCGACCTGCAAGAAACGTACGGGTCCTTTGTGATCGCGCCGATCGTGGCCGGCGGCGACCCGATTGGTGCGGTGATTCTCCTCACGAAAAACGAGGGGACCAAGATGGGCGATCTGGAAATGAAAATGGCAGAGACAGCGGCCGGTTTCCTGGCCAAGCAGATGGAGCAGTAACACGTCAAACAGCCTCGTGCGGCGGGGCTGTTTTTTTTTACGTCCGGAGGTGGAGGACGCGTCAATCCCCCGCTTTTCTTCCCGTTGATCGGTTGTGATATAATGGACGCAGTTTGTGTTTTGAGAGGAGAACATCACGCGCATGGCTCAGGAAAAGGCATCCGTCCAATTTGTAAAAGGAGCGGCCATATTGGGGGCAGCCGGGCTGGTCTCCAAACTGCTGGGTGCAGTGTACCGCATCCCGTACCAAAATATTGCCGGCGACATCGGCTTGTACGTCTACATGCAGGTGTATCCGCTGTATACCACGCTGTTGATCCTGGCGACGGCCGGGTTTCCCATCGCCATCTCCAAGATTGTCTCCGAACGCATCGCGGTCGGGGATGTGCTTGGCGCGCGCAAGGCGTTTCGCGTTGCCAGCGTCACACTTGTGGTGCTGGGGTTCTTTTTCTTTGCGCTGCTGTACGGCGGGGCACCGCTGATCGCCAGCTTCATGGGGGATGAACACCTGGTCACCCCACTACGGGCGGTCGCCTGGTCGCTGCCGATCGTGCCGATGGCAGCCATTTTGCGAGGGTACTTTCAAGGACATCAAAACATGATGCCGACCGGGGTATCGCAGGTGATTGAACAGCTGATCCGGGTTGTTTTCATTCTGTTGGCCGCTTTCTGGGCCATGAGCGTCTACCAGGACGCCTATTTGGCAGGAACGGGCGCAGTTTTCGCCGCATTTCCCGGGGCGGTGGCGGCGGTGCTTGTCCTGTTGTGGTACTGGAAAAGGGACAAGCAGTCCGGACCGATCGGGGAGGGCGTGACCCAATCGGCCGACGTGGCTGTCTGGGGCAACCGGCAGGTGCTGAAAAGCCTGTTGTTTTACGCCCTGCCAATCTGCATGGGGGCGCTGGTGCTGCCCCTGATCCCGCTGGTGGACTCGCTGACCGTCGTCAACATGCTGCAGTGGAGCGGCATGGAGGAAGAATTGGCGAAAGTGGCAAAGGGCGCCTATGACAGGGGGCAGCCGTTGATTCAGTTTGGCACGTTTTTCGCCACCTCCCTCTCGCTGGCGCTGGTTCCGGCGATCAGCGAGGCGGCGGCACAGCGGCAGTACCGGCTGATTGCCGGCCGTTCGGAAGTGGCGATCCGGCTCACCTTTTTGCTGGGACTGCCGGCTTCGGTCGGACTGGCGCTGCTGGCAGAGCCGGTCAACATCATGCTCTACGGCGACGACAAAGGGACGGAAGCGCTGGCCATCCAGGCCTTTACCATCCTGTTTGCCACGCTGAGCATCGCCAGTGCCGGCATCCTGCAGGGAATGGGACGGGTGATGCGCCCGGCCCGCAACCTGCTGATCGGAGTCGTCTTCAAACTGGTGCTGAACCTGGCGCTGGTGCCGTTCTGGGGCATTGCCGGGGCGGCGTTTGCCACTGTGATGGCGTATCTGGTCGCCATGGGGCTCAACGTGTTGGGAGTCGTCAAGTACACCAAGGCGCGCATCGGTTTGCGGCAGATCGCCAAGAAGCCGTTTTTGTCGGTGCTGATCATGTCCGTCGTCGTGCTTGTGGTGGAATGGGGATGCATGATGCTGGCGCCCGGCGCGCTTTCGTCCAGCCGGATTACCTACACGCTTACGGCCCTGTTAGCGGTCGGGTGTGGCGCAGTGGTCTATTTGCTGGCGCTGTTGAAAACGGGCGGATTGACGCGGGACGATCTCCGCTTCCTGCCGAAGGGGGCACGGATCGTTGCGCTGCTGGAACGGATTGGTCTGCTGCGCGGACAATGAGTTGAGAAGGAAAACAAGGAGGGACGGCGCATGAGTGATGCGGCGGGCACGATTACGGTCGTCGGACTCGGCGCGGGCGATTTGGAACAACTGCCGTACGGGGTCTACCGTACATTGAAGCAGGCTAAAAAGCTCTACCTCAGAACCCGGGAGCACCCGGTGGTGGCCAGTCTGGCCGCGGAGGGTGTCGCCTACGAGTCGTTCGACGAGATTTACGAACAGCACGGGACATTTGCAGAGGTGTACGAACGGATTGTCGAGACGCTTCTGGCAAAAACGGCAGAGGAGGGCAGCATTGTCTACGCTGTGCCCGGTCATCCGCTGGTGGCGGAGCGAACTGTCCAACTGCTGCTGGAGCGGGAGGCGAACGGAGAGGTCCGTGTTGTGATCGGAGGCGGACAAAGTTTTCTCGATCCGCTGTTTGCCCGCCTGCAGATCGATCCGATCGAGGGGTTTGCCCTGCTGGACGGCACGGACATGCGGGCTGATCAGGTAAATCCGATGCTGCACACCATTATCGCTCAGGTGTATGACAGGTTTGTGGCCTCCGACGTCAAGCTGACGCTGATGGAGGTACTGCCGGACGAGCATCCAGTCACGGTGGCGACCGCAGTCGGCGTAGCCGGACAGGAGCGGATCGAAACGGTGCCGCTGTACGAGCTGGACCGGCTGGATCACTTCGGCAACCTGACACTGGTCTACGTGGCGCCGACGCAGGACGAGCGGGTGCGTTACCGGCAGTTTGCCTATTTGAAAGAGATTGTCGCCATCCTGCGCAGCCCGGATGGCTGTCCATGGGATCGGGAGCAGACCCATCAGAGCATCCGCAAGAATCTGATCGAAGAGACGTACGAGGTGCTGGAGACCATCGACGACGACGATCCCGACGCGATGTGCGAAGAGTTGGGAGACCTCCTGATGCAGATCATGCTGCATGCCCAGATGGCGGCGGAGGACGGCTACTTCACTGTAGACGACGTCGTCGCCGGGCTAAACGAAAAGCTGATTCGCCGTCACCCGCACGTGTTTGGCGACAAAAGCGCAGGCAACGCGGAGGAAGCGTTGGCCAACTGGCAGGAAATCAAGGCCCGGGAAAAGGCGGCCAAAGGCATCGAGCCTGGCTCCCGGTCGCAGTTGGACGGCATTCCGCGCGACCTGCCGGCGTTGATGTACGCCTACAAGCTGCAGAAAAAGGCGGCAGAAGTCGGGTTTGACTGGGACGACATCGCCGACGTTTTCGGGAAAGTGGAGGAAGAGTTCCGGGAGCTGCGGGAAGCTGCGCCGGAAGAGCGCGCCGGTGAACTGGGCGATCTGCTGTTTGCGGTCGTCAATCTCGCCCGCTTCCTCAAGCTGGACCCGGAGGAAGCATTGGCGAAGACCAACCGCAAATTCAAGCGCCGCTTTGCCTACATCGAGGAGAAACTGCGCCAGGCAGGCCGTACCTTTGAAGAGACCAATCTGCAGGAGATGGACGCCTGGTGGGAGGAAGCAAAACACCGCGAATAAAAGAAGGGGGGAACCGTGTCCATGAGGTTGGACAAATACCTGAAAGTGTCGCGGCTGATCAAACGGCGCACCCTGGCCAAGGAAGTGTGCGATCAGGGGCGCGTGGAAATCAACGACCGGCCTGCGAAAGCCTCCAGCACTGTCAAGATCGGCGACAAACTGGCAATTCGCTTCGGCCAGAAGATCGTCGTGGTCAAAGTGGAGGACATCAAGGAGAACCCGCGCAAGGAGGAGGCCGCTTCCCTGTACACCGTAGTAGGCGAAGTGCCGGTGCCGCGCGACGAAAAGGAAGAAGAGGACTACCTCATAGGGTAGTCTTTTCTTTTTCTAACAAAAATTGACAATGACCAGGGAGCCTCTTATAGTAATAGCGAACAACTTACGCGAAGAATAGAGGGAGAAACTGTGGGGAAAGTCTTCTTGTTTTCGATCTTGTGGTGGCTGACCGGCAACCCGTTTGCCGCCCTGATCATCATTTTGCTTCTTTTGTATCTGCTTGATCTTCGCTTTGTCCGGCTGCTGCCCGACATTACCAAACCGTTTCGCCAAAACCGGCGTCTGGCTGCGCTCAAGCGTCAGGTAGCGCTCAATCCGCACGACACCTCGGCAAAGCTGGAGGCCGCCCGGCTGCTCATGGAGAGGCGGCGGTACGAGGAGGCATTGGCCTATCTGGAAGAGATAGCGCCGTCGATGGGAGAATCGGCCGAGTATCTGAGCGATCGCGGCATCTGCTGCCTCAAATTGGGCCGGGTGGAGGAGGGAGAGCGGCTGCTTCAGCAAGCTCTGACGATCAATCCGCGCGTCAAATACGGGGAACCGTACCTCCGGCTGGGCGAAGCCTATGCCGCCCATAACCAGCGCGAAAAGGCGCTGGGGTTCCTGGAAGAGCTGGCGTCCATGCACACGTCGTCGTGCGAGGTCTACTACAAGCTGGGGAAGCTGTACGCGGAGCTTACGCAGAAGGAACGGGCCAAGCAGGCGTTTCGCGAGGCGGTTGAGGTCTATCGCGGACTGCCGGCCTACAAGCGGCGCATGGAACGGCGGTGGGCGCTGCTGGCGTGGCTGAATCGATGAAGATCGACGCGTGAATGCGGCCTCCTGGCCATCAGGGTGCAGCGAACACGGCTGCGGGAAACACCGGAGAAAGCGGTTCGCAGGGATTTGTTACCTGTTTGTAACGACTTCTTTCCCACTCATTTCCTATGATGGAGGGAGTTGCAGGAAAAGGAGGCGTTAATGGTGAACAAAAGCGCGAAAACAGGCTTGTCCGCGCTGTTGGCCGTCACGGTGTTGACCGGGCCGTTCGCGGCAGTTCCGCAGACCGTTCATGCCTTGACCGTGGAAGATGTTTCAGCAGACGATCCGGACACGGATGAGGAGACCGAATACACGATCGAGATTGAAATCGACAAGGACCTGAAGGCCGGAGACGAGATCATCGTCAAGTTTCCCAGCGATTACAAGGTGTACAAAAGTCTGAAACGGTCGGACGTCAGCTTGGAGGATGACCGTGGCCGCTCGATCGACATCAAGAGCGTGTCAGTGAGCAAGACCACCGTCAAAGTAAAAGTGGACGAACGGGTGAAGGCGGACACGACGCTGACCCTGACGATCGACAAGATCACCAATCCGAAAAGCAAGGGCGACTATACCATCAAAGTGGAGACCTCAAACGAGTCGTCAAAAAGCTACAAGGTGTCCGTCGGCAAATCCTCAAGCAGCAACAAAACAAGCAGCAAATCGTTCGAAGTCAGCCAAAGCAGTCAAGATGCGGGAGCTTCCACCTCGCTGACGCTGGGCAAAATCAGCCTGTCCAAGTCGGACAAGTTGAAAAAGGGCAAGTACATCTACGTCGATTTCCCGGCAAAGGACATGCTGCCGAAAAGCATCGACAAATCCGATGTCAAGGTTAACAGCTACAAAGCCCAGAACGTCTCCGTCACGGACAGTGACACCGTGCGAATCGAGGTGCCCAGCGGCGCGGACGGGGACAACTACATCAAGCTGGAGTTTGCCACATCGGCGGATATTCAAAACCCGTCCGAGGCCGGAACCAGCTACGTGTACAAGGTGTCGTACAACAATCGTACGTACGAGTCGGAGAAAGTCGAGATCAAGGATTCCAAAAAGGCGTCCTTTGACGTAGCCCTCTCCGACAAGGCTCCGGGGGCCCGCAGCAGTTACCGGATGGATCTGAATTTGTCCGCCAAAGTGAGCGGCGGCACCGACATCACGGTGGAGTTTCCCAGTGTGGACATGGTCCCGCCCTTCATCTCCGAGTCCGCGATCAAGGTGAACGGCGAACAGGTGACCAACGTCGGCGTCAGCGGCGGAAAGGTTTCTTTTCGCACGCCCAGCCGGTTTAGCAGCAGCAGCAAGCTGAGCATTGAGTTTGGCCTGGATGCCTTTGTGACCAACCCGAAAACAGCGGGATCGTACGAGCTGGTCGTCACGGTGGACAAGAAAAAGTACTGGTCCAAACCGTTCGACATCACCGGTATGGCAGTTCCCGCCGCGCCGGTGGCTGTGGACAACAGCACGGCCACAGTGGGGCTGACCAAAACGGCGGCGCAGGCAGTCACCGGCCTGCAGGTCGGAATCAAGGCACTGGGCATGCCGCTGGAGAAAAACAAGGGCTTTGTCGAAATCGTACTGCCGCTCGAATTCCGCGTACCGGCGTACATCCAGCCGAACAGCGTGACCGTCAACGGGGTTGCGGCCGCGTACGTCGGCGTTCGCGGCAAGAACGTGCTCGTCTACCCGGCGCAAGACCTCCCGGTTAACGTGCCGGTCCAAATCAACGTGCTGGAGTCGGCAGGCATCGCCGCACCGGCTGCGCCGGGCACCTACAGCATCGGGGTTTATACGTCCGAACAGCAGGGAGTGCTGTTCTCCCGCCCGGTTACCATCGTGTCGCCAAACGCAGTCAGCTTCAAGGCAAACGTGGCGTCGTTTACCAAACAGGGCAAGACGCAAGCCCTGGCAGCAGCGCCGTTCACCGTAAACGGCCACACGCTGATGCCCGCGTCTTTCTTCCGCGACGCGCTCGGCATGTCCGTGACCTGGACCAAGTCCTCCGCGCGGATCGTCAGCGGGGGCACTACCATCCAGTTCACGGTCGGGTCCAAGACCGCGACCGTCAACGGCAAGGCGGTGACGCTGCCGGTCGCCGTACAGGCGCGCAACAACATGCCGGTCGTGCCGCTCCGATTCGTCGCCGAGCGGACGCAGTACAAGATCACCTACTACAACGGCAACTACACCGTGTACAAGTAAACACACGAAAGCACGCTGCCCCGTTTCCGCGGAAACGGGGCTTAGTGTTGGGGCAGCCTCACCGTCATCTTCGGTGGGGCTGTTTTTTGGTCTAAAAGGACATCCCCCTCCATACGATGGTACAAGAAGCGGTACGTTAGGAGGGAGCAGGATGAACGACCAGATGAAGCGGCCTCGCCACGAAGTCGTGATGATCAACCGCCGCAGCCTGGCGATTTCCGGAGTGAAAAACGTCGAAAGCTTTGACAGCGAGGAGTTCTTGCTGGAGACGGAAGGCGGCTATTTAACCATACGCGGCCAGAACCTGCATATGAAAAACCTCAGTCTGGAGACCGGAGAAGTGGCGATTGACGGCCTGGTTCACGAAATGGTCTATCTGGAACAAGGGCACGCCAGCGACCGGTCCAGAGGATTCTTCGGGAAGTTGTTCAAGTGAGCATTGCCGTTCAGATTCAAACGGTTCTGGTCATGTCGGCGTGCGGGGCGCTAATGGGGATGGGGTACGATACCTACCACGTCTTGACAGGAAGAAGCAGACTGCCGGCGTGGCTGTTGTTTGTTTGCGACGTGTTGTTCTGGCTGGGCAGCATGGGGCTTGTGTTTTTCATCCTGGTCAAGGTGAATGACGGCATTGTACGGTTTCCCATCTTTCTCGGCATGTTGTTTGGGGCATGGGTGTATTTTGTCATAGGAAGTAAGAAGTATATCCAATTCCTGATGGCCGTGATAAAATTTTGTAAGTGGTTATATCGAACCATTTTGCGGGTGATTGACCTGCTCATCATCCGTCCCATCCTGTTTGTCTACCGCCTGGTCTTCATGTTGCTTGCGTCTTTGTACGCGGCCGTGATGACCGTGTTCGGGTTTGGGTGGAAGCTGGCGCGTTACACCGCGTCTCCTTTTGCCAGATGGGGTCGGCATTTGGGGAAAAAAATGTACCGAAACACAACAGGATTTTGGACCAATTGGAAGAATTGGTTTCACTCTAAGAAGAAGCAGGAGTAACGACATTAGAGGTGGCCTGACATGACTACACCATCCCCCTCTCACGTCAACAGAAAAGGGCAAAAGCGCAGGATACGTCTCTTTCTGTTCTTCGTCCTCTGCCTGTTTGTCTGGATCGGCTACACACTCTACCTCCAGAGTGGAATGCTGTCTGAGAAGGAAGCGGAGCTGGAAACCCTGAAGAAGGAAGCGGCCGAGGTACAGCAGCAGCAAGCGGAGCTGTCTTACAAGGCAAGCCGTCTGTACGACCAGGAGTACATCGCCGAACTGGCGCGAAAAGAGTGGTTTCTCACCAAGCCTGGGGAGAGCATATACGTGATTCCGGAATAGTCGCTCAGGTTATCTACGAGCAGAGGGAGGCTTTCCACTTTCATGGGAGTCGAGGTAGGGAGCAAGCTTGAAGGAAAAGTGACTGGCATCACGAAATTCGGCGCGTTTGTGGAGCTGCCCGGCGGCGTGACCGGTCTCGTGCACATCAGCGAAATTGCGGACACGTATGTGAGGGATATTCACCAGCACCTGAAAGTGGGCGATGTCGTGACGGTAAAGGTATTGCACGTCCGTGACGGCAAGATTGGCCTGTCCATTAAAAAAGCCCGGGACAAGGAGCGGGGGCCGCGTCCCCAGCGGGAGCGAGGAGACGGGTTTGAAGAAAAGCTGAGCCGGTTCCTCAAGGACAGCGAAGACCGCCAGATGTCTCTGCGGAAAAAACGGGACAAGCGAGGACGAGGTCGTTAGCGAAAGGTTTTGACTTTTTTCACTTTTCTTTCTAACAAAAATGCGCAATTTGACGATAAATTGAGGAAGGGCATTTTAAAAACGTGACGAATGGTAATTATTAAGCCCGTTTCGCTAAGCGCGAATCACCTGTCAGCCGACGTTGACCGCCAAAACGTCGGTTTTTTTTTGTCCCTTTGCGTCAATGAATTTGTCGCACGATTCTGAGAATGCTTCAAGGTATTTTGACAAAATTTACAAAACCACCTCCGTATAATGGTAACCACATTGATGCCAGAACGGGGTGGTGTAACGATGATCGCAAACAAAAACATATCCGACACGGGCCATGTATGGGCGCGCCGTGTCTCACAACAATGGGAAGCGGCGACAGGCAGCTGGGGGCAAAAGGTCGCAGATACCGCACAAAAATGGCATGTCCTTCCGATGTTGATGGGCTTTTTGCTCGGACGAGCCCTGATCCTGGAGGAGCTGTCGCCGTTTGTTGTGCCGTATCTCATGGTGATGTACTACCTGCGTCGGGATTGCGTAATCATTTCGGCTGCGGCGCTGATCCTCGGGGCGTTTTCGCAGGCGATTCCGCTGGGCCTGCAGGCGACCATCAGTGTCGCACTTGGTCTGTTCGTATGCAAATGGAGCGAGCGGTTCCGGCGGAAGGATTTTTCCCGGACGCCTCTTTTGGTGTTCGTGACGGTGTTCGTCAGCCATCTGCTGTTTGCTGTCATTACCAATCAGGTAACTACGTACAAACTGGTAATGGTGGCGGTGGAGGGCGTGCTCAGCTTTGTGCTGACGCTGATCTTCATCCAGTCGCTGTCGATCGTCCATTTGGCCAAACCGTACGAACCGCTGAAAAATGAAGAAGTGGTGTCGCTCGTCATCCTGCTGGCGTCGCTGATGACGGGGACGGTGGACTGGGTCGTCGAAGGCGTCTCCATGGAACACGTGCTCTCCCGTTACCTGCTGCTGCTGTTTGCCTTTACCGGCGGCGGGACGATCGGGGCAGCGGTGGGGGTCGTCACCGGTCTTATCCTCAGCCTGGCCAACGTCAGCGCGCTGCTGCAAATCAATCTGCTCGCTTTTTCCGGATTGCTGGCCGGACTGCTCAAGGAGGCGGGCAAGGCAGGGGTCTCCGCCGGGCTTTTGATCGGCACGGCGATTCTGGCGATCTACGGCGGGGCGGAGGACACCCTGTACCTGTCGTTGACCGAATCGGGACTGGCCATCCTCCTGTTCGTCCTGACGCCGGCGGCTTTGTGGAAAAAAGTCGCCCGATTCATCCCCGGCACGCCGGAAAACCTGCAATCCCACCAGGAGTACATGCGGCGCGTGCGGGATGTGACGGCGGGGAAAATCCAGCAGTTCGCCGAGCTGTTCACGCAGCTTTCCAAAAGCTTTGCCCAGACGTCCGACGCCGAGGAGCGGGAAGAACAGGCAGACGTCTTCCTGAGCCGGGTGACCTCGTTTACCTGCCAGAAGTGCTGGAAAAAAGAACAGTGTTGGGAAAAGGATACGCAGGCCACGTATCAAGGGATGCGCTGGCTGGCGGAAAAACTGTACGAAACCGGCACGCTGGCCGGCGTCACTCCGCCGCGCGACTGGGAGCGCAAATGTGTCAAGGTGGACAAGGTGTTTACCGTAATGGAGCAGGAATTCGAACGGGAGCAGTCATTTGAGCAGTTGAAGCGGCAGGTGCGGGAAAGCCGCAAGCTGGTGGCCGACCAACTGTCAGGTGTCTCCCGGGTGATGAGCGATTTTGCCCGCGAGATTCAGCGGGAGGGCATGGAGCTGACCCTGCAGGAAAAGCAGGTGTCGCAGGCCCTGGAAGGACTGGGGCTGTCTGTGCGTCGTGTGGAGATCCATAACCTGGAAGAAGGCAAGGTAGACATCGAGATCAGCCAGCCGACCTGTTACGGACGGGACGAGTGTGCCAAAATCGTCGCTCCGATGCTGACCGAAATCCTGGGCGAGAACATCGTGGTGAGGGAGCGGCACTGCGAGCCGCAAAAGGATGGGGCGTGCCGGATGTGCCTTGCTTCCGCCAAAGCGTTCGACATCGACATCGGAGTGGCCGGCGCCGCCAAGGACGGCAAGCTGTTGTCCGGCGACAGTTTCCGCACGATGGATCTGGGCAACAGCAAGATGGCCTTGGCGATCAGCGACGGTATGGGTAACGGCGAGCGGGCGTATCTGGAGAGCCAGTCGGCGTTGGACATGCTGCAGCAGCTGCTCCGGTCGGGTATCGACGAAAAACTGTCGATCAAGACCGTCAATTCCGTACTGGCGCTGCGCTCCACCGACGAGATGTTTGCCACGGTCGATCTCGCGCTGATCGACCTGCAGACCGCCCATGTCAGGTTTGTCAAAATCGGCTCTACCCCCAGCTTCATCAAACGGGGGGATGACGTCATCACTGTAACCGCCAGCAACCTGCCCGCCGGCATATTGGAGGATATCGAGGTGGATGTGGTTACGCGGACATTGAAGCCAGGCGACCTGCTAATCATGATGTCCGACGGCATTTACGAGGCGCCCCGACACATCGAAAACAGGCAGGTCTGGATGAAGCGGATGATTTCCGAACTGCAGACGGACGACCCGCAGGAAGTGGCCGACCTGCTTTTGGAGCGGGTGATCCGGCAGCACTCCGGCAGCATTGTCGACGATATGACCGTGCTGGTGGCTCGCCTCGACCGTTTTGTGCCGCAGTGGTCGGCCATCCAGGTGCACGGGATGCCCAAGCTGGAACGGCCGCGGGTCGTGAGCTGAAAGGTATGATTCCCTTCCCCTCTGTCGATACTGGTAGCGAAATACAAATATAGGCAGAATGGGGAGATTTTTGTGAAAGAAGCTACACTGCGGCAAATTCTGGTCGTTACAGACGGCTGCTCTAATGCCGGCATAAGCCCGGTGGCAGCAGCGGCACTGGCCAGGGAACAAGGCATAACGGTAAACGTCATCGGCGTAATTGACAAGGGCGATATGGGCGAGCAGGGGGAAAAGGAAATCCGCGAGATCGCAAATGCGGGCGGAGGTCTGTACGACATCGTTTACCCGCAGCAGTTGGCGCAAACGGTGCAGATGCTGACGCGAAAAGCCATGACTCGAACGATCCACCATGTCGTCAACAAGGAATTGAAGGAGATTTTAGGCGATTCCGCCATCGACGTGCTGTCTCCGGAAAAGAGGGTCCAGGTAGCAGGCATGGTGGACGAGCTGGGGGAACGGAGCCGTCTGGACGTGGTCATGCTTGTCGATACGTCCGGCAGTATGAAATCAAAGCTCAGCGCCGTTCAGCAGGCGATCCACGATTTCAGCATCAGCTTGCGCTCACGCAGCGGGCAGAGCCGCATGGCCGTTTGTTCATTTCCTGGGAAACAAAAGCATCTGGATGTGCGCATTCCGTGGACAGATCAGGTAGAACAGGCGCATCAGCTGACGTCCGGGCTGACCATGAGCGGAATCACGCCTACCGGACCGGCGATCGTAGAAGCGATTGCGCTCTTTGAGCACGTACAGCTCCCGGCTTCGCTGTCCGAACGCTTCCGTAACGAACAGGAAGAAGACGACGGCAGTCTGCGCGACCATGTCTTCTAACAAACCGACGATACCCGACCTGCCCCTGCAGTTTTGCGGCAAATGGAACCAAAAGTCGTACCGCGTCCTGCGGGAGCTGGGACGCGGGGCGAATGGCGCCGTGTATCTGGCCGCCCAGGGAGGCGTGCGGCGGGCCGTCAAAGTCGGGGCGGAGGGAATGGACCTTTTAATGGAAGTGAACGTGCTGAAAAGCGTGCAGCAGGGGCGGGATGCTCGCGTGGCGCCGCTGGTCAGCGACGTGGATGATCTGGTCATCAACGGCAAGACCTTTACCTTTTACGCTATGGAATACCTGGAGGGGGAGCAGTTGGATCGCTATGTCAAACGGATGGGGACCGATTGGGTGCCTATCCTGATGATCCAACTGCTGGCCCGGTTGGAGATACTGCACCGACACGGCTGGGTGTTCGGCGACCTGAAACCGGAAAACGTGATGGTCACCCATGCGGACAAGCAGGTTCGGCTCATTGATTTCGGAGGCGTCACCAAAATGGGGAACGCAGTCCGCCAGTTCACGGAGGAGTACGACCGCGCCGCATGGCAGGCGGGTGACCGGCGGGCCGACATCGCGTACGACCTGTTTTCCCTGGCGGTCATGGCCGTGCGTCTGTCGGCAGATCCGGAAATGTGGAAAAGCAGGCGCCAGGAACCGCGTCAAACCAGTCTGCTCTGTGATATAATACGGAACAGTGACAGCCTGTACCCGTATCGGGTTTCCCTTGTAAAAGCGCTTCACGGCAAGTACGCATCTGCAGGGGAGATGCGGTCGGAGATGCTCGCCATCGTGCGCGAGCGTACGATCGGCCATCGGGGCAAACAGGCGTCCGACTCTGCGGGTAAGCTGGTGGGAGGGCTGTTTGTCGCCTCCTTGCTGCTGCTTGCGGGGACTCTGTATTACGCATGGATGATGTGAAGGGTGTGACTTGTCGGTGTCCCCAGACTTGGTTATGGATACGTGCCTGTTGGCAGGCGAAATCATGTTGAAGAACGGCGGCGAGACGTACCGCTCAGAGGAAACAATGACGTTGATCGCGCGGGCGGCCGGTATGGATTCGGTCAACAGCTCGGCGACGCCGACCAGCATTATTCTTTCGTTTCGCATCAATGGGGAGGACCATACGCGTATGATTCGCACCCCCCACCGAACCATTGATCTGAACAAGGTCACGCTTGCCAACGACGTGTCCCGCCGCTTTGTCTCCGGGCAAATCACCTTGCAGCAGGCGTATCGGATGCTTTGTGAAATCGATCAGAAAACAACCATTTATCCGAAGTGGTTGCAGCTTGTGGCGGCTGGCATGGCCAGCGGCTCTTTTGCCATGCTTTCCGGCGGATATTGGTACGAACTGCTGCCGGCTGCGTTGGCGGCCGTAACGGTCAGATTAAGCTCCGATTTTTTTGAACAGTTATTCCGGGTGAAATTTTTCTTTGAGTTTGTCTCCGCGCTGTTGGGCGGAATGCTGGCACTGCTTATCGTTACGCTGTTTCCCGAACTGCGCATCAGCGTCCTCATCATCGGGGCGATGCTGCCGCTGTTTCCAGGTATTGCCATTACCAACTCGCTGCGGGACCTGATGGCCGGCGATCTGGTGGCCGGCGTGTCCAGAGGAGCGGAAGCGCTGCTCACGGCACTGTCCGTGGCAGCGGCGACAGCGGTTACCCTGTGGTTCACGAGGTGAGGTGCGATGATTCTGTTGAAAGGTTTGGGATTGAGCTTGTGTTCTTCGATCGCGTGGGGAATGCTGTTTAACGTGCCCGTCCGTACACTGCTGGCCTGCGGTTTGGCCGGCATGACGGGATGGCTGGTCTTTTCCCTGCTGCCGCTGTGGGGGGCGGAAGTGATGCTCTCCACGTTTGCCGCGGCGACGGCTGTCTCGCTGTTGAGCCAACTGCTTTCCATCTTTCTGCGCGTCCCGTCGACCAACTTTAGCGTAGCCGGCATTATTCCCCTGGTGCCCGGTTCGCTGGCCTACAAGGCGATGCTCGCCTTCGTCAACGGTCAGAACATGGAGGGAATATCGCTGGCTACGCAGACGGCGATGGTGGCCGGTGCGATTGCCTTCGGGCTGATTTTTGGCGTGTCGCTCGTGACCATCTGGAAAGGAGTCCGCCATGCGAAAAAACGTGCTGGAAAACGTGCGCAGCCACATTGAGCGGGAGGGGCTGTTGACGTCGGGCGACACCATCGTGGTCGGCCTGTCCGGCGGAAACGACTCGACGGCGCTTCTGCATATCTTGTGGTCGCTAAATCAACACTATCCCTATGGCTGGACACTGCACGCGGTGCACCTCAACCACGGCTTTCGCGGAGAAGAAGCGAGGGAGGACGCCCGCTGCGCGGAGGCTCTCTGTCGGCGGCTCGGGGTCGCGTTTCACCTGTTTGAACGGAATGTCCCCGCTTATATGGAAGAAACGGGGATGGGGGCACAGGAAGCCAGCCGGGCGATTCGCTACGAGCTGTACAGGCAGGTGGCTCAACGTCACGGCGCGGGCAAAGTGGCGCTGGGGCACCATGCCGACGATCAGGTGGAGACGATCCTGTTTCGGTTGCTGCGCGGAACGAGGCTGCACGGCCTGACTGGCATGCCGCAGCGCCGCTGGCTGGAGGAGGGCAAAATCGAGCTGGTGCGCCCGCTGCTGTCGACCAGCCGGTCCGATCTGGAGCGCTACTGCCGCGAGAACAGCCTTGCGCCGCGTGAGGACAGCAGCAACCGCTCGCGAAAGTACAAGCGCAATCTGCTCAGGCTGGACGTCATGCCGCTGTTGGAGCAGGTGAACGAACGCTACCGCGAACACATCCTGTCGCTTTCGGATGCGGTGCGGCAGGATGAGGCGTATCTGCAGCGGGAAAGCGAATGGCGCCTGGAACAGGTGGTGACCCGGAGGAAACCGGACGCTGTAACGGTTGATATTGACAAATTTCAAACTTGTGACGTTGCTTTACAAAGGAGAATGATTACTCTAATATTAAGTTATCTCTCAAGGCAAACCGAATGGTCTTCGCAGCATGTGGAGGCCGTTTTGCACATGATAGAGGGTAACCGTCCATCAGCCGAGCTGCATTTGCCCGAACAGGTGACCGTACAGCGAATGTACGGGCAGGTTTGTTTCCGGCGTGATGGACGTCATCGCCAGATACACGGTTTTCGATACCCGCTTGTTGTCCCAGGGACGACTTTGATCGCGGAGAGCGGAACCAGGATACATACGGTTATTCGTGAAAGCCCGGTCGATTGGGCACAACTGCCGGACAATGCGGTCGTTTTTGATGCGGATCGGCTTCCCGGGCCGCTGTTCGTACGCAGCCGAACCCCGGGTGACCGGTTCACCCCGTTTGGTGCAGAACATGCCAAAAAGCTGAAAGAGCTCCTGATCGACGCCAAGGTGCCGCTGGCGTGGCGGGACAAACTGCCGCTTGTGGTGTCGGGAGAGGAGTTGATCTGGGTGCCCGGCGTCCGTCGTTCCGCCACAGCGCCTGTCGATGATCAGACCAGGCGGGTTTTGTACATGGAAGTTGAGTTTGGAGAAGATTGGCGGGAGGTTTTATTATGAATGACGACATCAAGAAGATCTTGCTGACACAGGAAGAAATCGCTGCAAAAGTAAAAGAGCTGGGTGACATTCTCAGCGAGGAATACCGGGACAAAAACCCGCTGGTCATTTGCGTGCTGAAAGGGGCCGTTTTGTTCATGGCTGACCTGATCCGGCAGATGAACATCCCCTGCGAAATGGACTTTATGGCCGTCTCCAGCTACGGCAGCGGCACGGAGTCGAGCGGCATGGTCAAAATCCTGAAGGACCTGGACACCTCCGTACAGAACCGGCACGTGTTGGTCGTTGAGGACATCATGGACAGCGGTCTCACCTTGAGCCGTCTGGTGGAACTGCTTCGCCACCGGGAGGCAGCTTCGGTCAAAGTGGTGACGCTTCTGAACAAGCCGGAACGGCGCAAAGTGGACATTTCGCCGGACTACAGCGGCTTTACCATTCCGGACGAATTCGTGGTCGGCTACGGGCTGGATTATGCCGAGCGGTACCGCAACTTGCCGTACATCGGCGTGTTGAAACCGGAAGTGTACACCAAGTAGCTTTGTTGTGAAGACCCTGCTTCCTATGGTAAAATGTGAAAAGTGTCTGTTCGTGAGAGGAGGTAAGGAATGAATCGCTTTTTTCGTAACACCGGGTTCTACCTACTAATATTTCTTGTCACGGTCGGGATCGTGAATTTTATCCTCTCCGGTTCTGATAAGGTTGCGAAACTTACATATCAGGAATTCCGGGTACAACTGCAAGCTAACAACATTAGTGAGCTTTCCCTTCGTCCCGAGGGCAGCACCTATCGCGTGGAAGGTACGTTGCTGAAATCTCAGGGACAGGAAAACGAAAAGTTTATCACGTACGTGCCGTTGTACGATTCGGATATGATCGCGCTGCTGAACGAAAAGATTGATGCACAAAAAGTGAAACGGGTCGAATTTGGCCCGCAGGAAGGGAACAGCATCTGGCTGACGTTCCTGACCTCGATCATTCCTTTTGTCATCATCTTCATCCTGTTCTTCTTCCTCTTGAATCAGGCCCAGGGCGGCGGCAGCCGGGTGATGAACTTCGGCAAAAGCCGCGCGAAGCTGTACAACGAAGAGAAGAAACGCGTTACATTTGACGATGTGGCAGGGGCAGACGAAGAGAAGGCGGAGTTGGAGGAAGTCGTCGATTTCCTCAAGGACCCGCGCAAATTCAACGCAGTCGGTGCCCGCATCCCCAAAGGGGTGCTGCTGGTCGGCCCTCCGGGTACGGGTAAAACCCTGCTGGCGCGAGCCGTAGCAGGCGAGGCAGGTGTGCCGTTTTTCAGCATTTCCGGTTCTGACTTCGTGGAGATGTTTGTCGGCGTGGGTGCATCCCGCGTGCGCGACCTGTTTGAAAACGCAAAGAAAAACGCGCCATGTATTATTTTTATCGACGAGATTGACGCCGTCGGCCGCCAGCGCGGTGCGGGGTTGGGCGGCGGCCATGATGAACGCGAGCAGACGCTGAACCAATTGCTCGTGGAAATGGACGGGTTCGCCGGCAACGAAGGCATTATCATCATCGCTGCCACCAACCGTCCGGACATTCTGGACCCGGCCCTGCTGCGTCCGGGACGTTTTGACCGACAAATTACCGTAGACCGCCCGGACATCAAAGGACGGGAAGCGGTGCTGAAAGTCCACGCCCGCAACAAGCCGCTCGGCGACGATGTGAAGCTGGACGTCATCGCCCGCGGGACCTCGGGCTTTACCGGCGCCGATCTGGAGAACCTGCTGAACGAAGCGGCACTCCTGACCGCCCGGAAAAACAAGAAGCAGATAAGCATGGAAGAGGTAGACGAGGCGATCGACCGCGTCATCGCCGGACCGGCCAAGAAATCCCGCGTCATCAGCGAGGAAGAACGCCGTCTCGTGGCATATCACGAAGCGGGTCACACCATCGTCGGCTATCATTTGAAAAATGCGGAAATGGTGCACAAGGTGACCATCATTCCGCGCGGTCAGGCAGGCGGTTACACCGTCATGCTGCCAAAAGAAGACCGCTTTTTTGCCACCAAGTCCGATCTGCTTGACAAGATCACCGGTCTGCTGGGCGGACGGGTTGCAGAAGAGCTGGTGCTGGGCGACATCAGTACCGGTGCGCACAATGACTTCCAGCGCGCGACGGCAATTGCTCGCAGCATGATCACCGAGTACGGCATGAGCCGTCTGGGCCCGATGCAGTTCGGCCGCAACCAGGGACAGGTGTTTCTCGGCCGCGACATCGGCCACGAGCGCAACTACTCCGACCAGATCGCCTACGAGATCGACCAGGAGATGCAGCGCATCATCAACGAGTGCTACGAGCGATGCAAAGAGCTGCTCATCAAGCACCGCGACCAGCTCGAGCTGGTGGCGACCACGCTCCTGCGCGTCGAAACGCTGGATGCGGAGCAGATCAAGCGGCTGATCGAAACGGGCAAACTGGAAGAAGACGACACGGCAGCGGACAACAGCGATGTCGTAGTCAATATCCAGCCCAAAAAGGACGAAGAGACAAACGAAGAACCGAAGGCATAAGGAGCGCTGTGTGCGCTCCTTTTCGTTTGGAGACAAAGTCCGTGGTGTCATGGGTGATAGGGCCCGCTCGGACCAGGCGGGGTCAGTCGAGGTCTGCCTGCTTATGGGCGGGGAGAACTAGGCCGCCTGGCGTGATCGGGAATTATGCGTCCCTCCTATTGAAACTGGGAACAGAATCGGGTACAGTGAAGGTGAATCAACGGAACACGTACGGAAGGAAAAAGTGCAGGAGCGTCAGCCTGCGCTTTTCTATTAGCAAAGGAGGAGATGGCGTTGTTTTCCCAACTGCGCTTGGCGGCTTTTGACATGGACGGTACGTTGTTGAACGAGGACGCACGGATGACGGAGGCGACTCGGGAGGCGTGCCGTCTGCTCCAGGCCAGCGGCTGCAAGCTGGTGCTGTCGACGGGCAGAACGTACCCGTCGGCCCGACTTCCGATTGACGGCTTTCCCTTTGACGGCTACGTCTGCAGCAACGGGGCGGCCGTGTACGAAGCGGACGGACGGCTGGTGCAGCGCACCTTTTTGCCGGCGGACATGGTGCGGGAAGTGGTGGATACACTTCGGCAGGAACTGCTGTATTACGAACTGCACGACACGGCCGGCAACCGCTGGATGGTGCAGGAAGACCGGGAGCGCATCGAAACGCTGATCGGGGAGGATGCTTCGGTGGAAGGCCTGGAGCTGCGCCGCCATGCGTTTTACGAGTGGGCCCGCGTCGCACCGTTGGAGGAGATGATGCGGCTGGTATCGACAGGCGAAGCGGAGATCGTCAAGCTGTTTATCTGGCACCCTGTACCGGAGCAGCTGGAACCGGTGCGTCAGCGCCTGGAACAGTGGGGCGAGTCAGCGGCAATCACTACCTCGGGTCCGTACAACATCGAGGTGATTCCCAAACACGCGTCCAAGTGGGAGGGACTTCTTTATTTTATCCGCAAGTGGGGCTTTACCCCGGAACAGGTCATGGCGTTTGGCGACGCGGACAACGACCGCGAAGCGCTGACCCATGCCGGCTACTCCGTGGCGATGGAGAATGCGGACCCGGCGATCAAAAAAATCGCCCGGTTTATTGCCCCGCACCACAATGAAGACGGGGTCGCCCGGTTTATCCGGGAACGCGTGCTCGGGCGCGGGTAAAAACCAGCAGTTCCCCCAAGGACAATACATTGACAAGGGGGAGCATTGGGATTACAATGGCCCTAAGTTACGACACCATGTAGGGGGATATTCCATGGAAGCCTTGGCGTTAGAGAAGAAAGCGCAGCGAAATGCTGAGTTACGCGAACGGCTGATGCAGTTGAAAAAAGAACGCAATGCCATTATCTTGGCTCACTACTACCAACGGCCGGAGATTCAGGAAGTGGCTGACTATATTGGCGATTCGTTTGGTTTGGCCCAAAAGGCGAAAGAGACCGATGCGGACGTGATACTGTTCTGCGGCGTTCACTTCATGGGAGAAAGTGCAAAAATTCTCAATCCCAACAAGAAGGTGATTATTCCCGACGAGCGGGCCGGCTGTCCGATGGCGGACATGGTCAACGTGGAAGGCCTGCGCCGCCTCAAAGCTCAGCACCCCAACGCCAAAGTCGTGGCGTACATTAATACTTCGGCAGACGTGAAAGCGGAAACATACATCTGCTGTACGTCTTCCAACGCCAAACGCGTGATCGAGTCCATCGACAGTGACGAGATCATCTGGGTGCCGGACAAAAACCTGGGCCACTACGTCTCCCAGTTTACCGACAAGAAAATGATCATCTGGGAAGGGTACTGCAACACCCACGACCAGCTTTCCGTCGAAGACATCATGACGTTGAAACGGCAGCATCCCAACGCGCTGGTCGTCGTCCATCCGGAGTGCCGTCCGGAAGTGGTCGCCCTGGCAGACTACGTCGGTTCCACGACGGGCATTTTGAAGTTCTGCCGCGAGTCCTCCCACAAGGAGTTCATCATCGGGACCGAAGACGGCACGCGCTACATGCTGGAGAAGGACAGTCCGGACAAAACCTTTATCTTTGCGTCGAAGTACCTGGTCTGCCCGAACATGAAGGTAAACAACCTGAAAAAATGCGTGGAAGCCTTGGAAAACATGAAGCCGGAAATTTACGTGCCGGAGGATATCGCCAACCGTGCTCGCGCTTCGTTGGAGCGCATGCTGGAAGTGGCGCCGGCGTAACGACACAGGCGAGCAAACAGGAAAAAACCTGCACCCGTGTGCACGATGCGCGAGGGTGCAGGTTTTTGCTTGTGGGGGCACATGCAGCGGGCGCGTCCCCGGCAAGACAGGGCGCGCGTAATTACGATGGCATCGGGGTAGTCGTCGGTTCGGCGTAGCCTTCCTTGTAGGTGTCGTCGATAAACTGGCGGATTTCCTTGACCGATTTGCCCTCCTGCTTCAGTTTGGACGAGACGATGGCGATTTCCATGCAGACGCCGCAGCGTGTGCCGTGTTCGTCCCAGACGATGGAGCCGTCTTCCCGTTCTTCCTTGATAAAGCAGTTGCCGTTGTGCTGATGGCCGGCGCTTTCCCCGCAGCCGCAGTAGCATGGAATGGATTTCAACAGGTCGCGGTTGGCGGCGGCGATTTTATAGGCCGCTACGATCTGGGGGTCCAGATCGTTCAAAAAGCTGGGCAGTTGGTCCGCCGAGGCGGTCAATTCCTGCAGGTCTCCATTGGGGGCGTGCTGTTGGTGACCGGAGTGGTCGCCCTGGGCATTATCCTGCCCGTCGCAGCCGGCAATCAGGGCCGCCGCCAGGAGACTGATGGCGAGCAACGGTTTCCGTTTCATGCGGGACATACCTCCTTGCGACAATCATATCATATCCTTGTGCAGAAAGTGTGAAAGCCAGCAGGTAAATCGGAATAAATCCTATTTACATCCCGGTCATCTGTCTGTATAATTAAGAACGACATCTTGTAAATCGTAATGATTATGAATTTGGAGAGGACGAGTAAGGATGAAAAAGAGCCTGTTAACTATACTGAGTGTCATCACGGCGGCAGCGCTTGCCGGCTGCGGAGCGCAGGACGCCTCCCAAAACGGGCCCCAGACAGATGCGGGCGCGTCAAAACTGAAAGTATACACCTCCATCTATCCGCTGGAGTTCGCGGCCAAGCGGATCGCCGGCGATCACGCCGAGGTAACCAACATCGTGCCGACCGGCGTTGAACCCCACGATTTTGAACCGACGGCACAGGACATGGTCGGCCTGTCGGGAGCCGATCTGTTCATCTACAACGGCAATGGCTTTGAGGCGTGGGTGGACAAGGCGGTCGAGGGTCTCGACAAAAATAAAACGGTTGTGATCAACGCCACGGAAGGATTGGAACTGCTCAAGGCCGCGGAGGGTCACCAGCACGGTGACGAACATCAGGAAGGGAGCGCGGAACACGGACACGAGGAGCATGAGGAAGGAGGCTCGACAAAGGCCCACGAGCACGAGCACGGGCAGTTTGACCCGCACGTATGGCTCGACCCGACCATGCTGAAGGAGCAGGCCGAAAAGATCAAGGCGGCGCTGGCGCAAAAAGACCAGGCGCACGCGGCCGATTACGAAGCGAACTTCAAGCAGCTGGCCAGCGACTTGGACCAGCTTGACCAGGAGTTTCAGGAGATGGTGGCAAAGGCGCCGAAAAAAGAATTTATGGTCTCTCACAGCGCATTTGCTTACCTGGCGAACCGTTATGGTTTGAAACAGGTGGCCATCTCCGGACTTAACCCGGCGGATGAACCGTCCCCTTCCGACATGAAGGAACTGGTGGAGCACATCAAGGAGCACAACATCTCCTACGTTCTGTTTGAAACGCTGGTCTCTCCGAAAGTGGCGGAGGTCATCGCCAAAGAGGCAGGCGTGAAAACGGGCACGCTCAACCCCTTGGAAGGACTGACGGAACAAGAAGCTCAGTCCGGCAAGGATTATCTCTCCATCATGCGCGACAATCTGAACATGCTGCGCACAGCGCTGCAGTAAGAAGACGAGATTGTCCTCCGAGTGTGCTTGCCCGTGCCGGTGAATGCGAAGGATATGTGTATACTTGAGGATTTTGGCTAATCGTAGTAGGATGAAGGGAGCAAATCTGAATAAATCCGATTTGAGAAGGGATTGTCTTATGGAACGGACGCATCACAAAGAGGCCGTGGTACAGCTCACTTCGGTCAGCTTTCAATACGAAGATAAAGTGGTGCTGGACGACGTCACCTTTACGCTGGAGCGGGGGGATTTTGTCGGCATCGTCGGTCCCAACGGGTCGGGCAAATCGACATTGATGAAGCTGATCCTCGGTCTGCTGCCGGCGACCAAAGGGAAGGTGGAGCTGTTCGGTCAGCCGCTCTCCCGGTTCCGCGACTGGACCAAGATCGGTTACGTCGCTCAGCAGGCTGCCCACGGCGCGGGCGGTTTTCCGGCTACCGTGCGGGAAGTGGTCTCCTCCGGCCTGGTGGGCAAGGTCGGGCTGTTCCGCCGCCTGAAGCCGCACCATCACGAGAAGGTGCGGGACGTGGTGGAACGCGTCGGCTTGGCGGAAAAGCTGGATCAGCGGATCGGCAGCCTGTCTGGCGGTCAGCTCCAGCGGGTGTTTATCGCCCGGGCGCTGGTGGCGGAGCCGGAACTGCTGATCCTCGACGAACCAACGGTGGGCGTGGATCAGGAATCGATCGAGCAGTTTTACGAGCTGCTGCGCTCGCTCAAGGAAGAGAACGGCATGACGATGATGATCGTCAGCCACGATGTGGGCGTGATGACCCAGTGGGTGAACAAGGTGGCCTGCCTGCAGCGGCGGCTGCACTTCCACGGGACGGCGGACGAGTTTGCCCACAGTCACGAGCGCATCTTGCAGCAGATGTACGGCGATACGGTGAAGCTGCTCGCTCATCATCATTGACAATCGGGGAACGGAAAGAAGGAGCATGACCATGCTGGCTGACTGGTGGCAGTATGACTTTTTGCGTTACACCCTGCTGTCCGGGGTGCTGATCGGACTGATTTGTCCCATATTGGGGACGTTTTTGATTGTGCGCCGCCTGTCGATGATGGCGGACGGACTGTCCCACGTGACGCTTTCCGGCGTCGCGGCGGGGATGCTGCTGTCCAAAAAGGTGGCGCTGTTTCAAGCGGTCAATCCGCTGTTTTTCGGCATGTTGTTTTCGGTGGCAGGATCGCTGTTTATCGAGCGGTTGAGAAAGGTATACAAATCGTATCAGGATTTGGCGATACCGATCATCATCTCCGGCGGGCTGGGGCTGTTTACGGTATTGATCAGCATCGCCAAAGGATTTAACGCCGACCTGTACTCGTACTTGTTCGGGAAGATCGTCGCCGTGACCAAGGACGACTTGTATGCGCTGATTGGCGTGGCGGCGGTGGTGCTGGTCACCGTGTTTTTGCTGTACAAGGAGCTGTTTGCCGTCTCGTTCGACGAGGAATTTGCCCGCGTCTCCGGGGTGGCTCGCCGGTCGATCAACCTCTGGTTCATGGTGCTGGTCGCGCTGACGATCGCGGCGTCGATGCGGATTGTCGGCGTGCTCTTGATCTCGGCGCTGATCACCATACCGGTGGCGGCCAGCCTGCAGATTGCCGGCAGCTTCCGCCAGACGATCCTGTACGCGATCGTCTTCGCGGAGATGTCCGTGCTGGTCGGCCTCTACCTTGCTTATCTGCTGGACTGGGCTTCAGGTGGTACCATTGTATTGATGGCTGTTCTCATCTTGGTTGCGGTATTGGGAGTGAAACGGCTGAGGGCCGCTCTGCGGTAAGACCATAGTAAGCGGGAAGGAGCGTTGGCGATGACGGTAGAAGAAGCGCTGCAGATATTGAAAGAAAACGGATACAAATACACCGGCAAACGGGAAGAGATGATCCGCATCTGCGCGGAAGAGAAACGGTACCTGTCGGCCAAGGAAATCATGGAGCGAATCAGGGACCACTACCCCTCTCTCAGCTTTGACACAGTCTATCGCAACATCTCCACATTTGTGAAACTGGGCATCCTGGAAGAGACGGAGCTGGACGGGGAAGGAAAGTACCGGCTGGCCTGCTCGGTTGACGGCCACCACCATCATCACGTGATTTGCACGGTATGCGGCAAGACGTCGGCACTGCCCGGCTGTCCGATGAGCGTGCTGCAATCGATCCCGGAGGAATTCCAGGTGACCGGCCACAAATTTGAGGTATACGGTACGTGCAAGGAGTGCCGGCCGGCACAGTGAGCGGCCGTCTGTACAGGAAAAAAGGCGCTCTCACTGTGAATGGGACGTAATGGATTGGACGCCAGCGAACGCATGAGCGAAACATGCTGCCTGAAGATGGGCGGCATGTTTTCTTTTTTGCCGCTCCCGTTTTTGGGGGAGCCGGGTAGTAACAAATGTTTTCCGCTGGCTGAAACCGAGCGGCGATCGGCCATCTGCTTGTTTATCGGGCGGCATACCGGCTTTTGGCGGCAAACGGGTATTTGCTATAATGAGTGGGACAAGATGTGCCATTTGATCACACGGAAGAGAGAAGGGACACAGCGGCATGATTCCCCGTTATATCGTTGACTTTGACCTGCATACGCTGCCTCGTGTAAAAACGGATGTGGCGGTGATCGGCGCCGGGATTGCCGGGTTGTACACGGCACTTCAGGCGAGCGAGTACGCCGACGTGGTACTGATCAGCAAAAAGGGGCTGGACGACAGCAATACCCGCTGGGCCCAGGGAGGGATCGCCGCTGTGACGGCCAAATCGGACTCCCCCGCGCTGCACCGGCAGGATACGTTGATCGCCGGAGCGGGCCTCTGCTCGTACGCAGCGGTGGAGGTGCTGGTGCACGAAGGACCGGAGCGGTTGAAAGAGCTGATCGCGTACGGTACGAAATTTGACAAGGACGCCCAGGGGCGCTATGAGCTGACCAAAGAGGGAGCGCACAGCAAGCGGCGGATCCTGCACGCCCACGGCGACGCGACCGGGGCGGAGATCGTCCGCGCCTTGTCCGCCCGTGTGCGCGATCAAGCCAACATCACCGTGCTGGAAAACCACTTCGCGATCGATGTGGTGACACAGGACGGCGAGTGCGTCGGAGTCATCGTGCAGAACCAGGAAGGCGGCCTGTTTTTCCTCGAATCAAACGCAACCGTGCTGGCGACGGGGGGAGCGGGACAGCTCTACCGCTACACGACCAACCCCGACATCGCCACGGCGGACGGGATCGCGATGGCGTACCGCGCCGGGGCACGGATCAAGGACGTGGAGTTTATTCAATTTCATCCCACCGCGCTATACTACCCGGGAGCGCCCCGTTTTCTCATCTCGGAGGCGGTGCGCGGGGAAGGAGCCATTTTGCGCAACACCAGCGGCGAGAGGTTCATGGAAAAATACCACCCGCAAAAAGAACTGGCTCCCCGCGACGTCGTGGCCCGGGCGATTGTGTCGGAGATGGAAAAGACCCATTCGTCCTACGTATACCTGGATATTACTCATGAGTCGGAAGAGCTGATCAAGCACCGGTTTCCGACCATCTACCGGTTCTGCCTGCAGTACGGGCTGGACATGGTGACGGACTGGATTCCGGTGGCGCCCGCCTGCCACTACATCATGGGCGGGGTGCAGACGGATCTGAATGGCGAGACCTCCACCAGGCGGCTGTTTGCCTGCGGCGAGGTGTCCTGCACGGGGGTGCACGGTGCCAACCGGCTGGCGAGCAACTCGCTGTCGGAGGCGGTGGTGTTCGGTCACCGCATCGTTCGCCGCATCCGCGAGCTGACGCCGCTGCCCGAGGTGCGTCCGTTTGCCGCGGTGGAGCCAAAGCGGACATCCCGCAGCGTGGACACGCGGGAACAGCGGGTCCGCTTGCAAAAACTGATGCTGCGCCACGTGGGCTTGAAACGGCATGAGAAAGGACTGCGAAAAGCGCTGGACGAGCTGGAGCGCATGCAGCAGTTTTGTTACGGAACGTACAGTGACCGGGAATCGTTTGAGTTTCTCAACCTGCTGAATACCGCCGTGCTGACGACGCGCGCGGCACTGCTGCGGGAGGAAAGCCGGGGCGGTCACTATCGCATTGATTTCCCCAACAAGGACGACCTGATTTGGCGCAAGCACATCATCCAATCGATCGGCGAAGGCGTGCGCGAGGAGAGTGAACAGTACGATGTGGAGTAAACGGGAATTGCAGCGCAAAATCGAAGAGTGGCTGCAGGAAGATATCGGATTTGGCGACGTGACTACGATGAGCACCATCCCGGAAACGGCGCAGGGCGTCGGGATTCTGTACGCAAAGGAAGCGGGCGTCATCGCCGGTCTGCCGGTGGCGCAGTTGGTGTTTGAAACAGTGGACCCGACGCTGTCCTTTACCGCGCTGGTGAAGGAAGGGGCCCGCGTCGAAAAGGGGGAGCAGATCGCCGAAGTGAGCGGTTCGGTCCGCTCCATTCTCAGCGGAGAGCGGCTGGCGCTCAACCTGCTGCAGCGCCTCTCCGGCATCGCCACCCGGACCAGCGAGTACGCCCAAGCGGTCTCCGGCACCAAGGCGCGGGTGGTGGATACGCGCAAAACCACACCGGGGCTGCGCATGCTGGAGAAGTACGCGGTCCGCGTCGGCGGCGGTCACAACCACCGCTACGCCTTGTATGACGCGGTGATGATCAAGGACAACCACATCAAGGGCGCCGGCGGCATTGCCCAGGCGGTGGCTTCGGCCCGGGCGGCGGTTCCGCACACGATGACGATTGAGGTGGAGACGGAGACGCTCGACCAGGTGCAGGAGGCGCTGGACGCAGGGGCGGACATCATCATGCTGGACAACATGCCGCTGGACGTAATGAAACAGGCGGTGACGCTGATTGGCGGCCGCGCCGTGGTGGAAGCCTCCGGCGGCGTCACGCTGGACACAATCCGTTCCATCGCGGAGACAGGTGTGGACGTCATCTCCGTCGGGGCGCTGACGCATTCGGTCAAGGCGCTGGATATCAGTCTCGATCTCAATACACGTAAACGGTAAGGGGAACCCGCATGCTACTGGTGATGGATGTCGGCAACTCCAATATTGTCATGGGACTGTATACGGGCGAAGAGCTGCGGCACCATTGGCGGATCGCCACCGACCGCAACAAGACCGAGGATGAGTACGGCATGCTGGTCCGCAGTTTGTTTGACAGCGTCGGCCTGACGCTGGATCAGGTGGACGGGGTGATCATCTCTTCGGTGGTGCCGCCGCTGAATCTGACGATCGAGCGGATGTGCGACAAATACTTCCGCATCAAGCCGCTGATCGTCGGACCGGGGATCAAGACCGGCCTCAACATCAAGTACGAGTATCCCCGCGAGGTGGGCTCGGACCGGATCGTCAACGCGGTGGCGGCCATCCATCATTACGGCGCGCCGCTGATCGTCGTCGACTTCGGGACGGCCACCACGTTTTGCTACGTGGACGAACGGGGACAGTACTGGGGCGGCGCGATCGCTCCGGGGATCAGCGTCTCCACGGAAGCGCTGGTGAGCCGCGCTGCCAAGCTGCCGCGCTTCGAGATGACCAAACCGCTCAGCGTGGTGGGGCGCAACACGATTACTGCCATGCAGGCCGGAATCTACTACGGGTTTGTGGGCCTGGTGGAAGGCATCGTACGGCGGATTATCGCCGAGCACAAGACCCGCCCCACCGTGGTGGCGACCGGCGGCCTGGCCTCGTTGGTCGCAGATGAGGCATCGTGCATCGACGTGGTCGATCCCTACCTGACCTTGAAGGGACTTCGCCTGATCTACGAACGAAATCAATAAGGGGCGTACGCGCAAAGAAACGCGTGCGCAGTGGAAAGAGAAAGCTGCAGCTTCGTCAGGAATGCTGCGGCTTTTCTCTTTTCGGTGGCTTATCGGCAATAGCTTCTTGTTTACATTTGTGATAAGAAATGGTAATGTTTGGCTGATAGAACATGATAGATTTATAAAAGCGGCATTCTTACAAGCATGACGAGTGCAGGAGAATGGCGATGCTCCGGGCGACTGTACGTGTGCAGGGAATCAACGGGGTGAATGAGGAGAAAATGAAATCTGCCAGTTTTATAGTCATGAGAACGATCGCATTTGGAATCGGCCTTACGTTTCCATTTGTATCCGCTCTTTGGAAGATTGTCATATTGATTCTGTTCTTTGTGTTTAGGTTTATAGATATCGAGCGGGAGCGAAAGCTGATTGGCGTCACTACCTTGTTCTTCTTCGGTATGTTTTTGTCCTACGTATACAGACTGTTCTAGCCGCAGCGAGAATTGATTGTTTGTGAAAGGACAATTGCAGAGCGGAGCAGTGAGAATGACTGCAGGGTTGGCGGAACACGTAATCGGGAGGGGAATTTCGTGGGAGAGTGGACCCTTCCGGCGGTTGCCGTTTTGCTTGTGCTGTTACTTCTGGGTATTGTTGCTGCAGCTATAAAAAATCTGTTTACAGATTTTGCAGGGGTTGAAATTGAAGAGGTAATCGAGAAGATGAACGAAAAACCGGCACCAACCGGATAATGAAATCGGTCAGTCCCAGACGTTTTGTCCCCCGTCTGTGCCGCTCCACACCTGGAGCGGCTTTTTTTGTCCCGTTATCCCTTTGTACGCTGATGGCAGCATACAGGAGAGGAGGTTGCGGGATGTCGATACATCCGCTGCGGCTGGTGGCGATCCTGCTGTTGGCGGCCTGCGTGGCGGCCGGTGCGTATCACGTGCTGAAGCCGCACACGATCGCCTACGTCAAACTGCGGCAGGGAGTGGTCAAAGAGAGCGGACAGCGGTTGGAAGCGTCCGACCTGGAGCGGGCGGAGCTTTCGCTTGGCGGCCTGTTTCGCATGCAGTCGTCTCCGGTGCCGGGGCTGATCACGTGGGAGGAGGCGCGGCGCTTCGTCGGCCTGCCCCTGGCCCGCCGGGTAGAGGGAGGCCGGCTGCTGTTGGCCGAGGATGTGGAACGGCCGGGTGCAGCAGGGCAGGAGCGGGCACTGGGTGCATCCATGACCGGCATCAGCATCCCCGTCGACAACGTATCGGGTGTGACTCCCTACGTCGCTGTCGGGGAGCGGGTACACGTGTATGCATCGTTTGAAGACGACGCCGGCGCCCACACGGGGCTGCTTTTAAAAAACATGCCGATCATCGGCGTCCAGCGGGAGATGGAGGGGGATCATCCCCGGCTGAAGGCGGTGACCCTGTCGCTCAGGATGGACGAGGCCGTTCTGCTTACCCATGCGCTACACTACGGCAAAATCCGCCTGGGCCAGGCGTCACCGGCAGACGGGCAAACAGCAGGTATTGGTGACGCGGCGTTTGCCGCCGCCTTGATCAAGACCAAAAAACGATGGATCGACGGAGAGGAGGAACGTTCGTGAGAAAACGACTGCTGATCGTGGATGACGATCCCGCCGTGGGCAGCGAGCTTGGGGAGCAGTTGGCTGGCAGCCAGTGGCTGGAGCCGTGCGGCCAGGCGGAAAATGTGGAAACCGCCTGGCGGATGCTGCGTGACGTCCGGCCAGATCTGGTGCTGCTGGGCGGGATCAGGGAGGCCGAACGAGGCGTGCTGTGCCAGCAATTTCGGCTGGCGTTTCCCCATTTGGCGTATATCGCCGCATGCGAGCCCCGGGAGCTGGCGTGGGAACCGTTTTTTCGCAACCTGGGCATATGGGTAATCGCCAAGCCGATCCAGCCCGGACAGTTGGAGGCGCTGGCGATGCAGCACGCTTCCCTGCAGGTGCTGCCGATGGGAGGAGTGCAAGCGGGAGGAGCCCCAGCGTTTGCCGCAGAGAGTGGATCTGCGCCCGGTCTTCATGCCGTCGCCGAGGCGAAACCGGTCCAGCCTTACCGGGAAAGCCGCTCGTCGAGCAAGCACCTGATTACCGTCTACGGCCCCAAGGGAGGGGTAGGTAAGACCTTTCTGTCGCGGGAGCTGGCGGTCTATTTTTCCCTGCAAAAGCGGGACGGGCGGCCGCTAAAGGTGCTGGCAGTCGACTTTAACCTGGATTTGGGCACGTTTGCCACGTCGCTCAATCTGCCGCGTTCGCCCAACCTGTTCACCTGGGTGCAGGACATCGATGCCCGGCTGCACGAACTGGTTCGCCGTCACGGCAAAGATACGCTGGACGTACGCCCCGAGGAGTGGCAGGAGTATGTCGCGGCCGTGCAGATGCAGCCCGAAGAGGTGGACAAGTACGTCGTTACCTATGAGGAAACGGGCCTTCACGTGCTCACGTCGCCGCGGGACATCCGGCACAGTTTTGAGATTCGCGACTACCACCTGTACCTGATGCTGGAAACGCTCAAACACAGCGCGTACGACGTGATTCTGATCGACACGGCACCCGATACGACGGACGCGACGATCCAGGCGTTGTTTTTTGCCGATCGTGTGGTGATGGTCGGAAATCCCATCGTAGATTCCATTGAAAATATTCAACGGATGTTAAAACTGCTTCGGGAGGCGGAATATCCGGAGGAGCGGATTCAATTGTGCATGAACCGGATCCAGAAGCGGGAGATGTTTACACTGGACGAGATTCGGGCGTATTTTCACCTGCATCCGAGCAAAAAGATCCACCCGATCCCGGATGACGCGGAAGTGAAAAAGTCGATCAACACCGGGACGCCCATGGTGCTTCATCCCGGCAGAAGCGCGGCAAAAGAGGCGATCGAAGCGCTCGGCAGCATCCTGCTGCCGATGGATTCAGCCAAAAACGACAGCGTCAAGGGAAAAGCGAAAGAGCGGCCCGCCTTGTTGAAATGGCTGTGGCGGTAAGGAGGGAAACGTGATGAATTTTGACCGAAAAACGCTGCTGGGTATTCAAACGGCAGGACGGGAGCGGTTTGACCTGCGATCCCATGTGCGGGAAACGGCGCGCGCGCCGCAAACGCTAAACGAGCGGATGCACATGCCGCAGCCGGTCGGCGACAAGCGGATACCGGCGGAGACAGAGGCGGCCGTCCGGACGCAAATTGTGGAGAAACACGGAAAGCGGCTGTGGGAGGAAAAGCATCAGCCGGCGTATCTGGAGGAACTGTCCCGCGATATCCGCCTGCTGCTGGAGACCAGCACGTCGCTTGCCTCCGCGCATTTGGAAGTCGAGGTGGAGCGGCTGCTGCGCTCGCTGATTGGCTGGGGCCCCTTGGACCCGTTGCTGGAGGACCCGGACATCACGGAAATCCTGTTTCACCGCTACGACCGCCTGGTGGTGGAGCGCAAGAGCACGGGAAGGTTGGAAGTGCCGGATGTTCCCGTGTTCCGGGACGAGGAGGAGATGCTCCGCCTGCTGGAGCAGATCGCCGCCTCGATGGGTCGGGAGTTTAACGAAACCAGGGCGGAATTAAATACCCAGCTTCCAGACGGCTCACGCATCGCGGCAGCCCACCGCTCCATTTCGCCGGACGGCCACATGCTGACGATCCGCAAACACCGCGATTTGCTGACAGAGGCGGACTATTTGGCCTACGGTTCGATCTGCGAGCCGATGCTTCGCTTTTTGCAGTGGGCGGTCGGCTTGTCCCGTGCATCCGGGCTGGTCAGTGGCGGGACGGGGTCGGGCAAGACCCATCTGCTCAATCTGATCTCGCAATACGTGCCGCACCACTTGAGCATCATCACGATCGAGGACGTGCTGGAACTGAAACTGCAGCATCCGTTCGTCCGCCGCTTTCTGGCCAAACCGCCCAACCATGAGGGAAAAGGCGGGTTTTCCATCCGGGATTGTGTCTGTCTTTCGCTGCGCAAACGGCCGGACGTGATTATCGTCGGCGAGGTACGTGGAGGGGAGATTGTCGACATGCTGTGGGCGATGAATACCGACCACCCGGGAAGCTGGAGCACGGCCCACGCCAATTCGCCGCGTGCGCTGGTTGATTCCACCCTGCCCATCCTGTTCGGCAAAGCGGATGAGACGTACAGTTCGTTGGAGCGCAACTTGATGATCGGTTCGGCACTCGACCTGATTGTGCAGGTCAAGCGGTTCGAGGAGGACGGCAGCCGCAAAGTGGTGGCGATCACCGAAGTGGTGGGAACCGGTCAGTCGCACGAGGAGCTGATCCGGCGGGCCTGCAACGTTCGGCAGGTCATCGCCGAACGCGTATATTTGCAGGACATCTATGTGTACGAACCGACAGGGATACGGGACGGCAAAGTGGTGGGACAGTTCAGATGGACCGGCTACAAGCCGGAGAAACTGGTGCGGCGCTGGCTGGAAAAGGGATTGCGGCCGGAAGAGGCGGAACAAGTCTTTTTTCCGACGCCCATCCCAATGTAGGAGGGACAAATCATGGTCGATATCGGGAT
Organism: Brevibacillus sp. NL20B1; assembly: GCF_018195675.1. Taxonomy (NCBI): domain Bacteria; kingdom Bacillati; phylum Bacillota; class Bacilli; order Caryophanales; family Paenibacillaceae; genus Brevibacillus; species Brevibacillus sp. NL20B1. Next base: position 28,332 of record NZ_JAGTPT010000011.1, on the reverse strand, counting down.
GGTGATTGCCGCCGGGGCAGGCACGGGAATCGTCCTGCTGCTGCTTCCCCGCCGTTTCTGGCAGGGGGGATCGGCAGGCAGGCACGCAATCGTCGAACAGCTTCAAAAGGAGCGAAAGAGCGTGTGGGACCGGTTGGATGAGCGGCTGCAGCGGTCGGGTTCAGGAATGGAGGTCCATCAGTACGTGGCGCTGGTCTGCCTGTTCGGACTGGCTGCATACGGAGTGAGCGGGCAGATTTTGCGTTCCTGGTGGCTGGCGCTGCCCGCCCTGCCTGCCGGCATTCTGTTTGCGGAGCGGCTGGTCAGCGTATTGGGAGCGAGGCGCAAAGACCGGTTTGAAGAGGATAACGTAAAGGCGATTCGCCTGATGGCCAGCTCGCTTCGCACCTCTCCGTCCTACCTGCACGCATTTGAAGAAGTGGCGGCCAGTCCGTACGTGAACAAGACCGTCACGGACGAATACCGCCGGGTGGTGGAGCTGCTGCGGGCGCAGGTGCCGCTGGAACAGGTGATGGCTGCCTTTTACCGGCGGACGGGCTCGCCAGATGTCCGTTACTTGTCGACCATCGTGCAGATTCAGCGGGAAATGGGCGGAGACATGGCCAGAACGCTTGATCTGGCGGCGGCCACCATCCTCAGGCGCCGCCAATCGCTGCGCAGGCAGAGGGCGGCGACGGCGCAGATCGTGGCACAGGTCAACGTGCTGAGCGTCATGCCGTTTGTCTTTGTCACCGCCTTGTACGTAAATAATCCGCACCATTTTGATCCGCTGACGGCAACGATTCAAGGACGCCTGTCCATTCTGGGCGCGCTGCTCTCCATTCTGATTGGCGGGGAAGTGATTCGCCACCTCGCCCGCAAAGGCATTCACAAAGGAGGATGACCATGTGTTGTTGATCAGCGCGCTGGCCGGGGTGGCCGTGCTCTTGTTTGGGCTGCCGGCCTGCCTGGAAAAGACGGCTGCGGATGAGGGAGATTTGTTTGGGCGGCTGGAGCGGGAGCGGCAGGCCCATTTGGCGGAATCGTTTCGCCGTCGGCGGTCCTCCTGGACGATCGTACGCCTGTTGGAGCGGCGCGAGCGGTGGCTGGATTGTTTATGCCGATGGACGGGCGTGGACCGAAAGAAAACGGCGGACATGCTCTACCGGCTGCGCTCCCCAATCACGGTGACGGAAGTGGCCCTGGCCAAGGCAGTGGGCGGTGCCGTCTTGCTGGGAGCGGCCTTGCAGCTGGCTGCCCGGCTGTACAGCGGGCGGGAGTGGAGTATGCTGGCTGCCTGGCCGATGCTGGGGGCCGTCCTGGCGTTTTTGCTGCCCACCCTGCTCCTGGAATGGGCGGACAAGCGGGCGAAGGCGGAAATGGCGGAACAGGTGCCGGTCTTTTTCAGCATTGTGCAGGCGCTTGTCGAGGCGGGCATGCCGATACAGGCAGCGGTCAAACAGGCGGCCCGCCGCTTTGACGGGAGGCTGGGACGCGAACTTGCCAGGCTGGAAGTGGAAGAGAAGCGCTGCGGCAGTTGGCGCAAGGCCCTGGAGGAACTGGCCTTTCGCTGGGAGGTGGATACGCTGACGGCCATCGCCTTGGAGATCAACGAGGCGATCAGCAAAGGCGTCAGCGTGGCTCCCATGCTGGCCGTCCTGGTGGAGGAGCAGGTCCGCCAGCAGGAAGATGCGGTTTCCGCCCACATGAATCGGCTGAGCGTCCGGCTGCTGCCGTTTGTAATCGTGATGATGGGCGTCCCTTTGCTGTACCTGGTCATGGGGCCAGCATTCATGGGCATTGGCGCGCGGCTGTAATTTTTTTTTGCGGTGCCCGCTGTCTTTTGTCAGAGTGATAATACACACCGCAAAGGAGGGATTGTATGTCGCTCGTTCGCGAATACGTGCGCAGATTTGCCCGGGAGGAGGATGGCGTCACGATTGTGGAGATGGTCATTATCATCGCCGTCATCCTGATTCTGATCATTCCCACGCTGGCTACCCTGGGGGAAGCGGAGGACGCCAAGTTGAAGGAACTGGAGGAAAAGCTCAGCAAATGAAAGAGGCGGTCTTGTTCGCCCTGCTGGCGGCCGCTGCGTGGTCTGACTGGCGCTGCCGCAAGGTGCCGAACAGGTTGACCATGCCCGCAATGGCCGCTGGTCTGCTTTATCAGTGGCAGAGCGGAGCGGGATGGCTGGCGTTGGGCGGATTGCTGGGGGCGTTTTTGCTGACGGTCGGGCCGGTCGCGGTGCGAGGCATGGGGATGGGCGACCAGAAGCTGCTGATGGCAGTCGGCGCCTGGACCAGTTGGGCGGAGGTGTATCCGCTGTTTTTGCACTCGCTGCTGCTGTGCCTGGCAGTAGTCTGCTGCCGTCCGAAGACGTGGCGGCGGCTGCGCTTCAATCTGCACGGACTGGCGGCGGGCTGGATCGCGCATCGGCAGTTGTGGCTGCCTGGTCGTGCAGAATCCGCCCTTGTTTTTCCCTATGCGGTTTTCCTGCTGGCCGCTTATTTGCTGCAGCCGGCCTGGAGGTAAGCAGATGAAAAAACGTTGGAGCCGTTTCGTATGGGACGAGCGTGGCAGCCAGCTCTTGGAGTTTGTACTGGTATTTCCGCTCGTCTGGATACTGTTTGTATTTACGTTTGACCAGTTTACCATTCTCTACAACCGGCAAAAAGCGCTGGAGGCCGCCTATGAGGCCGGGCGGATCGCCGCCGTGCAGCCCAATTACGGATTGGCGCAGTACCACGCCAGGGAACGGGGCGAGGCGGAGCTGGAGCAGGGCATTGGCATGACGTGGGGGGAGGTGCGGCTGTCGCTTACGGGCGGGACGTGGAAAAAAGGAAATCACGTCGAGGCGAAGGCGACGATCGCATTTCGCCTGCTGGCATCCGGCACGCCGCAAGAAGTGACGGAAAGCTACCACGTAATGATCGAAAACGCGGAGGAAGGAAGTTGATGCGCTTGCGCGGGATAAGCGAGCGATTGGTTGATGAGCGCGGGTCCATCACGTTGACCGCGCTCTTTTTTCTCCTCTGTCTGGGCGGACTGGTATCGCTGCTGCTACTCACAGGCCAGGCGGGATTGTTGAGCATGCAGGCGCAGCAGACGGCTGACATCGTGTCCAAAGGGGCGCGGGCTGCAGGAAAGTGGGTGTACATCGACGATGAGGGCAGCAAGCGGACGTATCTGTTTGCCACGACGAGGGAAGCGAGGCGGAACAAGGCCGACATCGTTCGCGGCGCGAGGGAGGAGGCGGAGATTCTGTGGCGCCTGAACAGTCCGGCCATCAAACGGCGGGCGGATGAAGCAGTGATCATTCATCAAAAGGGAGAGCAAAAACATTTGTACCGGCAGGGCATTTATCACGTACGCGTGGAGGTTTTCAGCCAACTTCCCCTCCTGTGGCAGGAGGTCGAAGCCGGGATGGACAGAACGTCCCAGTCGGGCATCTATGATTTTTGAACCAGATAAGCGCGGGTGAACTGTTATTTTTGTCCTATTTCTGCATGGTAACGTAACAATATATTCCAGAAATGGGACAGGAGTGAGGAGCAGTGCCGTCAAGAATTGTCGAACGGTACAAGCGTATTCTCAACGGAGAACAGAAGCGCTTTTCGCCGTACGAATTTGAAGATGCACAATACCGCAAGCAAAAAGTGCAGCTTGTCTTGCGGTACGCGATCGAACAGGTAAAAAAATGGACACCGGAGCAGGCGCGGAAGGAGATGAGCATCAAGGACGTCAAGGAACTGAAACTGCATCTGGTCCGCGAGTACATTGAGCCGCCGATCGAGGCGAAGCCGCAGGACGTCTACTACATGGTCGAATACGCGTATCCGTACCTTCCGCGAATGACGGAAAAACAAAAGGTGCTGTGGGTGTACCGGGAAGTGCTGGCGGGCGTCCGCCGCCACTTTCCACCGCTGTACTTTCAGAGTGTCAAGGGGGAGGAACGGGCCAAAATCTGCTTTGACTACATGTGCCGCGAACTGATGAAGCTGCAGGACCTGCGGCAGCTTCCCCGCATCTTCGGAAAGACGGAGCAGGCATACAGCCTGCTGAGAAAGTACAAGCTGAAAATCCTGGTCGATACCCTGTATTTCTCCCCTTTCGACATGATCACCGACATGTATCCCGAACTGGCCGATCCTGAATTGTGGAACGAACCGTAAAATTTATTTGCGTCCATGCGCTGTCTTTTCATACGGTAAAGGTAGTTTCATAGGCTTATAAGCACATGAAACGGCCGTATGTTGGTGAGAAAAGGAGGCGTTGCGCATGGCAACAGTAGAAGCTCACCACAAATGCTCCGCAAACGTGGAGCTGCTTTTGGGCAGGCGAGTCCGCTACCAAAAGCACAAACCCGGCAGGCATCTGTCGCTGGACCGCATGCCGCAGGGTTTCTTCCAGATCGAGTCTGTGCACCGATTTGGAAGCAGAGTTGTACTCAATGACGGGGCAGTGACGATGGAGAGTGCTCCAACCGTCATGGAGCGCGGGGGAAGAATCGCTCTTCTGCTCGCGACGGGAGAGGAACTCTACTTTTACGTGGAGTAGACCTCTCGTGATTCGCCTTGCACGGGTGCGTGCGAGGCGGATCATCCCCCATTTTTCCGATATGGAAAAATAATTTGACGAAGCGCGAGAGATGTAGCAAAATGTCTATAAATGTATAAATTTGTAAATATTGGGGGTAATTTGAAGTGATTGTGAATAGCGCAATCGAATTGGTCGAACGCTGCTACGAACAAACGAATTGCCTGATTTCACTGGAAGAGTTGAAAGAAGTGTTCATCGCGTACGTGTTCGGCAGTTACCAGGAAGAGTTCGTTGCCCGCTACGGACTGGATCGCTTTTACGAACACCTAGACCAGCTCCGGTTAACCACATGCCGCAAAGACTTTGACCAGGCGGTGGAAGACTGGTATCTGCTCCAGTACGGCAGCCGATCAGATGAGGCCAACTACCACGACATTTTGTTCTCGCTCGTCAAGGAGGCGATTGTGCAATACAAGTCGGAAAATCGCAGCGCACTGATTCGGGACGTGACCAAACTGTTGACGACACCCACGGGATTTATCAAGCGCTGGCAGATGGGACAGGCCCGCGAACGGACGCTGCCCGCCTACTTCAAATACCTGATGAAGCTCGGGATTCGCACGTACGATGACATCGAATCATTGGTGGACATGTGGCTGGTGGAGTATCCCAATGCGTTTGACAAGAAGCAGCAGCAGCTTTTTGCCAACCCTCCGCGAAAAGGCAGGCCCAACAACGTGGAACTGGCCCTGCTGCAGGACATGGTCAGCCAGGTAAAGCAGGAGCTCACCCCGCAGGAGCGCGAACGGCTCCGAAAAATCTACTACTATCACCGCAAGTCGCTGACCATGAAGGAAATGGTGGAAAAATTTAAAAAGTACCTGCTGACGAAAGAGAATCAGAAGGGTTCGCAGGCGGGGTAAGCGATGTTTCAGCAGGTAAACCGCTTCGTCACCCAGTTCCGCGAACTGGAGAAGAGGGAATACGCCCGATCCCGGGAAGAAGAGCGATTGTGGCAGTCATTAAAGGACAAACTGTCAGCCTCTTTGACGGAAGAACAACCTGCAGCGGTGCGCCGCTGTATCGCCGTAACCGGGTTGTACGCCCAGGCCGGCGCCAGTTTCCTGGCGGCCAACGCGTCGTTTTTGCTGGCCGGCAGCGGAGTTTCCGTCACGCTGTGCGAACTGCCCGGTACCGCTTCCTATTATTACTTCGCGCTCGACTGCGAACGCAGAGCGCATCATCGCTTCAAGAACTCATCCGCATCCGTGCTCCTCATGCAATCCAATCACTTGCGCATCTTGGTGGATACCCCTTTGTCGAATGAATCATCAACTCCGACCGACACGGCGGACTGGCTGCTGAGAATGACCAAAGAGAGCGCCACGGTCGTCATCGATTTGTCTTCGCGCTGGAAAGAAGAACAGGCCGTCCGGGTAATGGATCTGGCTGACGAAATCTGGGTCGTGTTCGATTCCGACCTGGCCAGGTTTACCCGATTGTTTCTGACAGAAGAAACGCCCTCGTGGTGGGAGAAACACGGCGAAAAAATCAGGCTGATCGCAAACAAATGGAACGAATATCTGAGCCGCTCCGCCATCATGAAAAAGGTGGAAGGAACCATCTCGCTCTGGAACAGCGAACGTTTTGCTCCAGGCATTGACGCGGTCATTCCCCTGATCGACAGCGAGAAAACGGCGGCTGCCCAAGCAAAAGCCAGCCTCTTGCTGGAGCTGTACACGGAGGAGGAACATCGGTTCCTACCGCTGCTACACTCGGAAAAGGGAAGGATGTTATGAAAAAGCAGACGCTGCTGCTCATCAGTTTGCTCTCGTTTCTCTTGGCCGGTTCCTGCTTTTACGCGGCGACCCGGTATATCGACGCGCTGGCCATTGAACGGCTGTTTGCGCCGGTGGTAAAGGTGGCCGAAGGAAAACAGATCGACCCCTTTGAACCGATCACGCGAGAGGACGTGGTGCTGGTTCAGGAAGAAGTGGACGAGATTTTGCCCGGGTCTTTTCAATCGCTGGAGAGCGTATTGGGAAAACGCAGTTCCCAGACGATCTACGCCGGGGAACAAGTGCTGAAACAGAAGCTGACCGATACGCAACTGCTGCCGGAAAAGGGGGAGGCTCGCTACGAATTTCCGCTGACGTCTATCGAACCCATCACCGAGCTGCGAAAAGGGGACCGCGTCAAGATTTGGGTAAAGTACAAGCCGCCGACGGAGCTGGAGCATTTGCCCGAACCGACGCATTTTCGCAAGACGAACGCGACGGCCGACCTGCTGTTTGAAAGCCGGTTGGCAACGGTGAAGGACAGCAACGGTACGGAGATATACACGCTGAAGCCAAGCATGCTTCCAGGCCCCGATCACATGGATGCTGTGTTTAACGGCTCCCGGGAAAAACCGCTCTTTAACGGGGAAAAGCGTTACCGCGACTACCGTGCGCAGCCGACCGCCTTGACGGCTTATATCGGCTTCAACCTTTCCGATCAGCAGTATGTCGCATTGAGCGAAGCCATGATGTACGGGACCATTCAGATTGGTCAAATTTCCGATGCGGAGGATCGGACCCCATGAGAACCCTTGTATGTTTTCCGATGAAATCACTGGTCAAAACCTACCTGCCGACGGAATGCGAGTCGCTGGTTGCAGAGTCGGCCGAAGAGTATTTTCGCCTCGCCAAACTGTACCGACCGGAAGCAGCGGTGCTGTTTTCCGAAATGTTTGACGAACCGGTCTGGGAGTGGCTGCCGCGTGTGCAGGAGGTTCTCCCGGAGGGTGTGCCCGTCATCATCGTGCCTTTGTACAAGGATGAATCCCTGATTGCAACAGTCATGGAGAAAATCAATCCAGCCGGATTGTACATCCTTCCGGCCACTCTCAACCAGGAGGAGATCCGGGAAAAAATCGCGCTGATACTGGGCGTTACGCAGCAAAACGAGGAACTGCCCGCCGCAAAGGGCGACGGCATTGTCTACACTTTGATGAGCTACGGTTCCTCAGGCATCACCACGTTTTGCATCAATTATCCGATTCTGCTGGCAAAGCGCAATCCCGACAAGCGCATCGTCGTTCTTGACATGAACGCGCAAAAGCCGGATTTGACCCGTTTTTTCAAGCTGCAGCAGCATCATCTGGCGTTGTTTCGGCCAGACCTGCTGGAAATGCGCACAGCGCTGGTCCGCAAGTGGGAGCGAGGCTGCAAACAGATCAGCCACTTGCCCAACCTCTACTATGCCAGCGCCACATGCAACTGGAAAAGCGGAGAGATCTCCAATTTGCTCACGGCCCTGCGCCAGCAGTTCGATTACATCTACATCGACTGGGGATACTGCTTTCCGGAGACGGAGGCCTTGCACCGGTTGATTTACGCGTCCGACCGCAATCTGTTTTTTGTGCGGGCTGATCCGTTTGGCATCGAGAACGCAAAGGCGTGGATTCATGCCTGGGCAGAGCGGGGGGTGAAGTATCAGGTGATGCTCAGTCATCTGGACAAGGGGCAGACGTACCGCATCGGTGAAGGAATCTCCGTATATGGAGTGGTGCCGCGCATTTCCAATGCCCGGCTGATTCAATCGCACCGCAGTCACAGCGTGCTGGTGGAAGAAATCTTTCCGCCCAAGCCGTACGTCACCAGCCTGCAGGCGATGGTGGATGCGGTACATGCGGACGAAGGAGCTGTGGTTTGCCGATGAAAACCGCTATCCGACAATGGAACGCATCGCAGCTCAAGGATGTGGAAGACCTCAAGCAAGCAGCCCGCGACTACCTGAACCACTTTGGCACCACTCCCGAGGAGAAGATGGAGATGCAGCGGATATTGACCCTCGCGGAGATGGGCGACCGGAACAGCCACAACCATGTCATCCTGCGTTTGCAGCATTACTTTGAAGAAGTGCTGAAGCGGCCGGTAACCGAGGAAATTCTGCCGCATGTCAACGGATACGAAGGGCTGTTGTTTGCCACGTACGGGTGGGGAATTCTGGATGCCGTCCTGCATTTGTCGCCATGGGTGGAGGAGGTACGGGTGTCAGCAGGTCGACCGGTGGCGTACATCGAGCAGGGGCAAAAAAAGAGCCTGCCGTACACACCCACTTGGACGGAGGTGGAGACGCTTCAGCAAAAGCTGACCAATGCCGCCGGCCTGACCTTTCACGAAAAAAAGCCGCGCTTGAGCGGGTATCTCGATTCGTTGAAAGCCAGGCTGACCATGTTCACCTTTCCCTATTCCCGGGTGCCGACCATCATTGTGCGCCGCTTTACCACGCCTTCGTTTTCGCTGGACCAATTGCGAATGCAGCCGCTGCCCACGTTTGACGAAAGGGTGCAGCTTTTGCTGGAGCAGCAGGTGTACGGCAGAAGCAACGTCCTGGTGATCGGACCGATGGCAGCGGGCAAGACAACGCTGATGCTCTGCATGTTAAAACTGAAAGACCCTCAAACCGAGTACGTCACGATTTTTGAAAGTGAACATGAAATGAGATTTGGTGATGTTTGGCCGGGCGAGGTGATCGAACTGCAAAACGTGGAAGAGATCGGCATCGAATTGGAAAGCTGCTTCAAGGACATGTACCGGACCACCGCCAACACGATTCTGATCGGGGAGATACGGGAGCCGATCGAAGCGTATCACTTTGTCAACGCCGGCGTGCGGGGAACAGACGCTACGATCGCCGCCATGCATGAACGATTTCCACACAAGGCACTGCAAGACTTGACCGACCTCGTTTATCAATATGGCGGACGGAGCATTGAACTGACCCAGGAGAGGATCAGTCGGGCAGTCAATTTCGTCAATTCACTGACCTATCGGAATAATGGACACCGCTATATCGACGCCATACATGTCAGCGAATGGAACGACGTGATGAACCGGGTTGAGTCCGTGCCGCTTGTCTTTCGCAACAGGCAGACAGGTGCTTATGAATGGACCGGGAAGAAGCTGGACGAACATTTGGTGGAATACATGTGCCACGTGGGCAGGGCTGATCTGGCTGTCTTAAAGGAGTTACGTCTCATCGATATGGGAAGGATGCTATGAAACACCTGCTGTTTATTCCCATGTCTGTCTGCCTGTTTGCCGGGTTCTGGCTGCTCGGACTTCATTTGTACCGTACCTGGTCCGCTCCCAACGTCTTCTTTCCCAAGACGGTGGCCGTGTGGCGAGAGAGGATGCTGCGCCACAAAACAAACCGCATCATATACGAGAGGTACGAAAAATGGTGCGGGATCGCTGGCGGTACGCCGGAAGCCCATATTCTGCTGTCGCTGATTGGGGGAGCTGCAGGGTTTGTTTCCGGCATCCTGCTTGGCAATATCGTCGTATCCCTGTCCCTGTTTGTGCTCTTGGTATTGCTGCCGACTCTGCTGCTGTACGCCCGCTATACGGTGCGCATCAACAAGAAAATTGGCGCGTTTTGCCGCTTTGTCGACCTGTTTGCACGTTATTACAGCAGCCGGAAAAACATTATCCTGACGTTTCGAGATATGGTGGAAGAATGTCCGAAAGAGCTGCTGCCCGATTTGCTGCTGCTCAACAACCATCTGTCGGACGGAGGAAATCCCGTCCGGGCGGTGGAGATCTTCGCCGAGCGGATTAATCACCCGTGGGCCCACGATTTTGCCATGTATGCCGCCAGCGGTCTGGAAGGCGAGACGGAGGACATTCAGAGCGCACTGAATCGATTGACCAACGAAATGTTTATTCAACAAGACGAAAAAGAGGAAAGGAACTCTGAGATTTACGCGATCTGGGTCAGCTTGATTCTGGTCATCCTGATCTGCATCTGTCTGATTCCTTACAACCAGAGCCTGCTGAAAGATTCATACCGCCTGTATTTCTTTACCGCTGACGGACAGGCCATACTGTCGCTCGCGGTAACGGTCTGGGCTCTTTCCATTTTATTAGCGTTCATCTGGGGACGGAGGTATCGCTGATGCGCTTGTTGCTCATGTATGTCTGCCTGACGCTGGGGTCCCTGTTCGTGTTTGTGGCCGTGTTTGCCATCGGCAAGCAGGTGGCGTCGATGCGTCGCCCCAGGCTGTTTGTCACCGGGCAGTGGCGCCGCTTGTGGGAAAAGGCGGTCAACGCCGAGGAAGACGGCGCGTGGGAAAAACTGCTGGCGCGAGCAGGCCGGCCGTTTGGTTGGGGAAAACCGGAGTGGGTGTTCCTGCAGCTTGCCAGCGGGAGTGCCGTTTGTGTGCTGATTCTGTTGTGGGGGATGCTGAGCGCAGGCGAGTCTTTTCCGCTGCTTTCCCTGATTGTGGCGTCTGCGATCAGTTTTATGCTGCCGTACGTCGGCTTAAAGATGTGGGCGGGGTACCGCGAGGAAGTACTCAGCACCGATATCGCCCGCTTCGTCAACCGATACGTAAATCTGCTGGAAAACCAGGTGCCCATATACAATGCGATGGTCAAGGCAGCACGGCCTACGCGCAAGCTGAAGGAGTACCTGCCAACGTTGTCAGAGTGGAACAAGGACCGCGAGGAAGCACTGGAGACGTTTAAGCGCAGGCTTGGTGTGGACGACGCGGTCATGCTCGTGTCCAGCATGAGGACGGTCGAGCACCTAAGCGAGGGGCAGATGGCTGTCACCATGCAGCGGTTGGAGTGGGCGGTCGATCATCGACGCATGTATCGTCACCGCAAGCAGATCAAATCGCTGGGGATTGGCTACAGCGTGATCGTTTACCCGGCTTTCTACATTGGATTGTTGGTAGCCATGTTTCCCTGGTACAAGTTGCTTACCGAGATTCTCGACAAATACTTGACGTAAGGTAGGGGCAGCAACATGACTAAGCTCTTTTCCATTCTCATCTGCATTGTATTGACACTGGGCATTATCGTATCCAGTCTGTCAAAGGTAAACGGCTCGATTGTACATGAGGGCGGTTTGCGCGACAGGGCGGTTCATTGGATAAACCAGGCCATCCCTTAGGACAAACCGGTTCCCCCGCTCATGTTTTCGGCAGTTTGTCAACCTGATCAAATCATGTAAGGAGAGTGTTTCGTATGTCCAAAATGTTTTTTATCTTCCTGGCGTGTGTCATGGTGCTTGGCATCGGCGTCAGTTCCTACGGAAACGAGCTCAGCCCATCGGCCAACCAATCGGCGGAACGCATCAACAATTCGGTCCGCTCGCTCAAATACGACACCAGAAGCGAACGGGTGCAGTTCGAAATGCAGGACGGCACTCCGTACTCCAGCAACTGATGCTCAATCTGCAGACGTTTCTCATCATCCTGGTCATGGTTGGCAGTCTGTGCGCGTTTATATGGGGGAGCGATTCCTCAAAACAGTTGTATCAAACCCAACAGGAAAGGGTGTACAGGGCAGCGACGTTCAGCTTTCATTGAACGATCGCTGACCGGCTTAGATGGTCAAGACAAAGGTATTTCTCATCTGCCTGTCTGTCATGATTGTGCTGTTTTCCGCCGTTGCGGCCAGCCACATGTACACCATGGAACGAGCGATCGCACGCAGCATTTTCGCTGATGTGCTGGATGACATGCAGGATATCGGCTATCTCGATCCGGCCCTTGCCGATTACTACCGGCAAAAGATGGCGGAGCTGGGCTGGGATGTGACGGGAGACGTGTTTGCGGGGAGCTGGCCTCAAACGGAGCAGCAGCGGGCCTTGAAGGAGCGAAACGAAATGGTCACGCTTACCCTCATCGTCCGGCCGTCCCGTGTCGCCCAATGGCTGAATCAGTTTGCGGAAGGCAATGCCGCGTTCTTGTTTACGGGCAGTCGTCCCTCCGAATACTTTGATCCGGGGTGGTAGTGTGAACAAACTCATTGCTGTGCTTGCCTTGATGGTGATCGTCCTGCCGATAACTGTTCACCTGCTGTTGAGCGGCCCCGACAACCTCCTTTCGGTCTGCACGCGGTTTTTCGGGGACCTGTTGGAAAACGTGACGCGGTTTGGGACGGGCTGATGGGACAGGTTGTGGCCGTTCTTCTCAATGTGATGGTGCTTCTTTTGGTCCCGCTAGGTATCCTGCAGGTTCATACCGTGGTGCAGACGCATAACGAATTGCTGGAGGTGAGCGCTGCCGCCGCCAAATACGTCAGCAATCACGGGGGCGGCAGCGATGCAGAAGTATTGGCTGACGTCCGTTCCTTTGTCTCGCGGGAACTGTCGGAAAAATCGTTCTTCCTGCATGACTCAGAGCTGTCCGTCAGCATCGTCAGAACGCGGGCGGCCGATCCGGTATTGTGGAGTCACGAAGATGAATTTTTACTGCAGGTGGAAATCCCCTATCCGCGCCTGACTCAACTGCTTCCTGTAGGCAGCGAAACGATGCGGGTGGAGCGGTACGGGACGATCAATATCATGGATTACGATTTATAAACCAGGTTGCGAATAAAGCTGTTTGCCCAATCGAATGGCGGTGCCCATGGGAAATAGCTGCCCGAACGGTTTGAAAAGGGAGGGGAGGCTTACGGGCATCAATGTACTGTCCATTTCGGCTCTGCTGTTATTTCTGCTGGTGGGGTTGTTTGTCGTCGACGCCGACATTGCCATGCAGAAAAAGACAGAAGTGAAAACCTTGCTGGAACTGGCCAACCATCACGCTACCTTTGCAGTCGAGCCAGTGTTGAAGACAGAGGGCGTCATTGATCTGGTCGAGGAAGAGGCGCTGCTCCGCTTTGACCAGCGCATGCGGGAGAATGGCGGCTATCGCCGGGAAGGCAGCAGCTACCTGCCGGCCGCCGACAGCGTCACTACCGATCCGCTGCGGTTTGTGCGCCATTACGTCGACTTTCGTTCCTGGCGTAAGGATCTGCAGCTCCGGCTGCGGTACGACGGAGCTGCTCTGCACCTGGAGCAGGCAATAACCGGCGCAGAGCGTCCGTCTGGCGGTCATCTGCAGATTGTGGTGGTGACCCAGCGCGGGGAGGAACTCCGGCTTGCTCCGAAGACAATGGGAGGCCCCTCTCATGTGGTCGTTGCGTACGTGGACGAGCGTCCGTTTCTGCCGTTACTGCCCGCTCACGCCTTTCCCGTCGTCAGCGTCGAGGAGCTAAAGCGGTAATGCCGGCTGGAGATATCGCGAATTTTCGACGTTTTTCTCCAAGCATCCCGTTGTTTCGGGATGCTTTTTGTGTAAAGCAAAATACCTAAAAATGTAAGCGATTCCATCAACTATTTGCTAATACTAACATTAATATTCTGTAAACAGGGAGGAATTACCCAGGCTTTGTCGAAATACGCATACAATAACGCATCCGAGAACAACTGGCTTGTACCTCAACGTGAATATCCATTCCAGAGAAGTGAGGGTTGCATATGACTGTGAGTACCTCCACTTTCCAGTCTACTCCCCGTCGCTGGCGGGAAGTCGAAAAGCAGTTGGGTATTACCGTGCCCCGCTCGTTGCGGTCCGACACGTCAACCCTGCTGTTTCTGGAAAGCGTCGCTGCAACACCCATGTTGGACAAAGAGGAAGAGCTGGACTGCCTGGTTCGCTATCAGCGTGACGGGGATTTGAGCGCCCGGGAGACGCTGGTGCGGGCCTATTTGCGCTATGTGGTCAGCACAGCCCTGCGCCATTTACAAAAGGGCATGCCGTTTATGGACTTGATCCAGGAAGGAACTATCGGCCTGTTTACTGCCATTGACAAGTTTGATGTGAACCGAGGTGTCCGTCTCTACCATTATTCCCACTGGTGGATTTCACAGGCGATCACCCGCGCGATTAACGATAAAGGTGCGCTCATCCGCATTCCCGTCCACATGCATGAGCAGATTCGGCACTATCAAAAGCAGGTGACTCACCTGGCCCACCTGCTGAACCGCACGCCGGATCGGCAGGAGATTGCCGACTGGTTGGACATTCCCGTAGAAAAAGTAGAAGCAATTGAGTATGCGCTGATGCTCAAAATGGAATCGATTGATGCTGAACTGGACGACGAACCCAACTCATTTGAACATGATGACGAATGCCTGAGCTATGCGGAGATCGTAGATGACGGAGAAGCGTCGTTGGAAGACTGGATTGAGAAGATCGATCTGCGCGTTCAAATGCGAGCCGCGCTGGAACGTCTTAGCCCGCGCGCCCAGGAGATTATCGCCATGCGCTACGGCCTGTACGACGACCATGTTTACACGCTGGAGGAAGTGGGCAGGATGTTTGGCCTCACTCGAGAGCGCATCCGTCAGATCGAGGCGACCACCATTGATCGGCTGCGCAAGCAAAAGTGTTCCCGCGTGCTCAAAGAATACCTGACGTGACAACACTTCATAATAAAGAATACGCATCCCCCTCCGTTTGCGAGGGGATTTTTTTTGCAGACACGACTTGTCCGGCTTGTTGTGATTGGGGGCGATTACTGGCCAAGCTGCTGCTTCAAAGTGTGTGACAAAGTGATGGATACCGCCCGGATGAGTCGGAAATCTGTCCATGCGCCGCGCTGCACGCTTGGCTTGAGCGGCATCGGTTTTCTTGTGGTACACTACTTCTTGCAGACGTCATGGCAAAAGGAGGATCGCTGCATGAGCGATTATTTGATACGGGCGACCGGGTATAACGGGCATGTGCGCGCATTTGCCGCCCGGACGACCGGCATTGTTGAAGAAATGAGACGCCGCCACGACATGTGGAACACGGCGACGGCGGCCGCAGGGCGGACGTTGACCGTCACGTTGATGATGGGGGCCATGCTGAAAGGAGATGAGCGGCTTTCCGTCAAAGTAAAAGGGGGCGGGCCCATTGGGCAGATTATCGCCGAGGCCAACGCCCACGGGGAAGGCATCGCTTACGTGACCAACCCGCACGTTCACTTTGAACTGAACGACAAGGGCAAACTGGATGTGGCCCGCGCGGTCGGCACCGACGGGTTTCTGTACGTGGTCAAAGACCTGGGAATGAAGGAGCCGTACAGGGGCAGTTCGCCGATTGTCTCCGGTGAAATTGGCGAGGATTTCACCTACTACTTTGTCACTTCGGAGCAAACCCCGTCTGCGGTCGGCGTGGGTGTGCTGGTCAATCCGGAAGATCGCTCCGTGCTGGCCGCCGGAGGGTTTATTCTGCAGCTCCTGCCGGGTACGCCGGACGAGGTAGTGAGCCGGATCGAAGAACGGCTGGGGCAGCTCCCGCAGGTATCCCGGATGATCGGGGAAGGTCTGACGCCGGAACAGATTCTGGAGCGCGTGTTGGACGAGCCGAAAATTCTCAGCCGGACCGACATTCAGTTTCGCTGCACCTGTTCGCCGGAAAAGGTGAGCCAGGCGTTGGTCAGCCTGGGCAAAGAGGAAATGACGGCCCTGATTGAAGAAAAGGGCGAAGCAGAGGTCCACTGTCACTTCTGCAACGAGCGCTACCACTACGATAAAGCGGCGCTGGAAGAGATCATGAAGGAGATGTAAACCAGGGTACCGCTCGTCGACCGCCTTTACCCGGTGGCGATCGTTTTGTAACGATTGCGCAAGGCGGTCGGCGCCCAGATATCTGGGCAAATGCCTCATTGACCGGCCTAGGCACACCTTGTTATAATTATGCCAATAAAACCTAGCATTTTACTAGGTTATAAAAAGGGGGATTGACACGATGCGTGTCGCCAATTCCATTACGGACCTGATCGGGTATACGCCGCTGGTGAAGCTGAATCGCGTCGTCAGCGCTGATATGGCCGACATTTACCTGAAACTGGAGTTTTTCAATCCGGGCAGCAGCGTCAAGGACCGGATTGCTCTGGCGATGATCGAAGCTGCTGAGGCGGAAGGCAAACTGAAACCGGGAGACACGATTATCGAACCAACGAGCGGCAACACCGGGATCGGCTTGGCCATGGTGGCAGCAGCCAAAGGATACCGCGCCATCCTGGTCATGCCGGAGACGATGAGCATTGAGCGGCGCAATCTGCTGCGCGCCTACGGAGCAGAGCTGGTGCTGACACCGGGCAGCGAAGGCATGGGCGGCGCCATTCGCAAGGCGGAAGAGCTGGTGAAAGAAAATCCTTCCTATTTCATGCCGCAGCAGTTCAACAACCCGGCCAACCCGAAAGTGCATCGGGAGACGACCGGTCGGGAACTCTTGGAGCAGGCAAAAGAAATCGGCGGGATCGACGCGTTTATTTCCGGTGTCGGCACCGGCGGGACGATCACAGGCGTTGGTCAACTGCTGCGTGAACATTACCCCCATGTCCACATTGTCGCCGTGGAACCGGCCGCCTCGCCCGTTTTGTCCGGCGGAAAACCGGGCCCGCACAAGATTCAGGGCATCGGAGCCGGCTTTGTACCGGCGATTCTGGACACCAATGTGTATGACGAGATCATCAAGGTAGAAAACGAGGAAGCCTTCGAAACGGCACGACGCGTTGCCCGCAACGAGGGGATTCTCGGCGGCATTTCTTCCGGTGCGGCTATTTTTGCCGCGCTGAAGGTGGCGCAGAAGCTGGGTCGGGGCAAAAAAGTAGTGGCGGTCATTCCGAGCAACGGTGAACGCTACCTGTCCACCCCGCTGTATCAGTTTGAAGAATAAGACGGAAAGAAGCGTTGGACCAAATGAAACGTCGGCTTGCGGCCGGCGTTCTTTATTTCATGCGATTCGTTCCGCGCAGCCAAAAAGTAACCGCGAAACATCCCCGGTGAATGTGATATGCTGGAGGCGAGAAAGCAGAATGACGGAGCGTGAATTGATTTGATCCTGCCATCCTTTACCGACATCGAGAAGTATGCTGGCGAGTATCCGTACGTCCCGCTTGCTGTACGCCTCGCCTGGCCGGAGAACCTGGACCCGTGGGAACTGCTCAATGCCCTGCAGCCCTCACTGGAGGGAGCGGCGCTCTTGGAGAGCGGACGAGCCGGCCGCTTTACCTATCTCACTTGGCAGCCCGTCGCGGTGATGCAGAGCAAGGACCTGCAAACCACGGTCACATTCGCTGACGGCCAAACTGAACGGATAACAGGGGAAAACCCGCTGTTTGCGCTTCGTGAGCTGCTGGCCCGCTACCGGACGCCGGTTGTGCCGGGTCTGCCCGACTTTTGCGGCGGCGCATTGGGATACCTTAGTTACGACATGAACCGTTTTTTTGAACCGACCCTGCCGCAGATCGCTGCAGACGACTTACGGCTGCCCGACCTGTATGTTATGATAGTGCAAGACCTTCTTGTCTTTGATCATGCGACGCGGGAATGTTACTGCCTGACGCACCTGCCGACGAGCGGATTGACGGAAGATTCGTACCGCGACGCGGCGGAGCTCCTGTCACAGCGGGCCCGAGAGCTTACATCCCTGACCCGGGACGCACAGGCGGACGATACCGACTGGGACGCGCTGCGCAAGCGGCCGCTGGAGTCGGCCACCCCGGCCCAGGTGTCATTTGGCCAGGAACAGTTTGTAGAGGCGGTGCGCCGCGTGCAGGCGTACATTGCCCAAGGGGACGTGTTTCAGGTGAACCTCTCGGTGCGGCAGAGCAAGCCGATGCGGGTGATGCCAGCCGACGTCTACAGCGTGCTGCGCAAGCTAAACCCGTCGCCGTACATGGGCTACCTGCACTTCCCCGAGTTTCAACTGGTCAGCGGTTCGCCGGAGCTGCTCATCAAGGTAAAGGGCGGCGCAGTCAGCACACGGCCGATCGCCGGCACGCGCCCGCGGGGAAGAAACGACGCGGAAGACGAGGCACTGGTGCGCGAACTGGTGGAGAACGAAAAAGAGCGGGCGGAACACGTCATGCTGGTCGATCTGGAGCGCAACGACCTCGGCCGTGTATGCCGGTACGGCAGCGTGCGGGTGAGCGAGTTCATGGTAGTGGAAAAGTACTCCCACGTCATGCATATCGTCTCCCATGTGGAAGGAGAGTTGGCGGAGGGGAAAGACGCGTTTGACGCGGTCGCGGCTGCATTTCCCGGCGGGACGATCACCGGTGCGCCCAAAGTGCGGACGATGGAGATCATCGAGGAGCTGGAACCGGTCAAACGGGGTGTCTACACCGGGTCGATTGGCTGGTTCGGGTTTAATGGCGACGTGGAAGTCAACATCGCCATCCGCACCATGGTGGTCAAGGACGGCATGGCCCACGTGCAGGCGGGGGCGGGCATCGTCATCGACTCCCGTCCCGAGGCAGAGTATGTCGAGTCGCTGAAAAAGGCGGAAGCGTTGTGGAAAGCATTGGAGTTGAGTGAGCAGAGAAAGGCGAGTCGAGAGGAGTTGAGCGTATGATTTTGATGATTGACAACTACGATTCCTTTACCTACAACCTGGTGCAGTACGTGGGGGAGCTGGGCGAGGAGCTGCGGGTCGTCCGCAACGACAAGATTACGCTGGAGGAGATTGAGCGCCTCGCGCCGGACTACCTGATGATTTCGCCGGGGCCGTGCACGCCCAATGAGGCGGGCATCAGCATGGAGGCCATCCGTTATTTCGCCGGCAAAATTCCGATGCTGGGCGTATGTCTGGGCCATCAGTCGATCGGTCAGGTGTTCGGCGGCAAGGTGGTGCGTGCCGAGCGGCTGATGCATGGCAAGACGTCCGAGGTGTATCACGACGGCCAGACGATTTTTCGCGGCATTCCCTCTCCATTTACGGCGGCGCGCTACCACTCGCTGATTTTGGAGGAGGCGAGCCTGCCCGACGTGCTGGAAGTGACCGCGCGTACGGAGGAAGGGGAGATCATGGCCGTGCGCCATCGCCATTACCCGATCGAAGGCGTGCAGTTTCACCCCGAATCGATCATTACCCAGTACGGCAAACAGCTACTGCAAAACTTCCTGGATACGTATGCGAAACAAGCAGCAGGATAACGATAATGTGAAAGCGCTCGATGCACTCGGGCGCTTTTTTATTCAATAGACCAAAGATTAACACAACATTTATCCGGAATTAACCGAATGTCGACGATTCGCTTGTACAATCGACGTAACAGATGCGTAACGTAAAGGAGCGAATGTGCAATGGACGTGAACCGTCGACAGTTTTTGACATATCTCGGCGCTGGTGCGGCAGCGCTGGCTTCTCTGGCGACCGGCATACCGGCGCTGGCAGCGGGTGAATCGCTCTCCGGAAAAACGGCCGACCACCTGTTCGGGCTGGAGGTAAAAAAGCACAAGTTTTCCCCAAAGTTCAAACCGATCCGGCCAACCACCAAGGACGATGTAGTGCTGCCCGAAGGATTTCGATACGACGTCGTGGCTGTCTACGGTGACAGAATCAACAAGGCAGGCGACACGTTTGGCTTCAACGCTGACTTCACCTGTTTCCTCCCGATTGACGGCAGGTCGGACCACGGCCTCCTGTGGGTAAATCACGAGTATCTGGGCGAACTGGAATACTACGTCACCGGCTATGACGCGCTTAACGCCGATCCAAAACAGAACCGGCGAACGGCGGAGCAAATCCGGAAGTACCTGTATGCGCTGGGCGGGTCGGTGATCGAAGTGAAAAAGGAAAACGGCAGGTGGAAGCTGGTCAGCGACTCCGCCTACGGTTGCCGCGTCAGCGGTTTGACCAAACACGTGTTGACCGGCCCGGCCGCGTCCATCGCCAAGGAAGTGACCGGCACGTTTGCAAACTGCTCCGGCGGTGTGACGCTGTGGAACACCATCCTCTCCTGCGAAGAAAACTTCCAGGACGTGGTGAACGACTGCAAGTTGCCGGACAGCCGCCACTACGGCTGGGTGGTGGAGGTGGATCCGTTTGATCCGGCATCCACGCCGAAAAAGCATACCGCCCTGGGCCGTTTTTCCCATGAAAATACGGCCATGGTGATCGCGCCGACGGGACAGCTGGTCGTCTACATGGGTGACGACGCCAACGACCAGTACGTGTACAAATACGTCTCCAAAGGCAAATACGACCCGAAAGCGGGCAAACAAAACTCCAAGCTGCTGGAAGAAGGTACGCTGTACGTGGCCAACTTCGGCAAGGGCGCCTGGATTGCGCTGGACTATGCCTCCAACGAGGTGCTGCAGCAGGCGACCGACAGCGCGGGCAAACCGCTGTTTTCCTCCCAGGCCGACGTGTTGGTCAACTGCCGCGATGCGGCCAAAGCCGTAGGGGCCACCCCGATGGACCGGCCGGAAGACGTCGAGGTTCATCCGATCGACGGCAGCGTTTTTATCGCCATGACGAACAACGCAAAGCACGGCAACTTCTACGGCCAGATCGTCCGCCTGTTTGAACAGGACGGCAATCATGCCGGCACCGCATTTACCTTTGAAATCTTTGCCGCCGGCGGTCCGCAGAGCGGGTTTGCGGCACCGGACAACATGGCGTTTGACAGCGCAGGCAACCTCTGGGTGGTGACCGACATTTCGTCATCGTCCATGAACAGCGGCATCTACACGCCATTCGGCAACAACGGCGTCTACTTGATCCCGACCTCCGGAGACCACAAAGGGGAAGCGGTGCAGTTTGCATCTGCACCGGTCGGCGCGGAGATGACCGGCCCGTGGTTTACCCCGGACGAAAAGACGTTGTTCCTGTCCGTGCAGCATCCGGGGGAAAACCTGACGTCCTACGACCGGCCGACCAGCCACTGGCCGAAAGGCGGCAGCTCGGTAGCTCTGCCTGGCGTCATTGCCATCACCGGCTTTTAATCTGCGAGGGAGTGTAGCCTGACATGTTATCCAGCATTGGTATCCCCGGGCTTATCTTGATTCTGATTATCGCCCTGGTCATCTTTGGACCGAGCAAGCTGCCGGAGATCGGCCGCGCCTTTGGCCGGACGTTGACGGAGTTCAAGTTGGCGGCCAGGGAACTGACCAACGACGACGAGGAAAAGAAAATACAAGGGCTGGATGTCTCCGTAAAAAACGGGGAGAAGCGTTGAAGCCAATCAACAGCCATCCGGCAGAAAAAGGCGGTGCGTCCCGTGCGTACTGCCTTTTTTTTGTAGGGATTACCATGTCGCCATCCCCGATGATGCACCGTACACGGTGCGCGGAAAGAGCGCTGAGGCAGGACGTAATGTGGTATGATGAACTCGAATACCGATTGTCGGGAGCGAGCGCGAAATGCATATCTACGTAAACGGAACAATCATGCCTGCGGAACAGGCGTCGGTGTCCGTCCTGGATCACGGTTTCCTGTACGGAATTGGCCTGTTTGAAACGGTGCGCGTCTACCAGCGCCGCCTCTTTCTGTGGGACGACCATTACGCCCGGCTCAGTTCGGGGCTGTTGGCGCTGCGCATCAAAGCGCCGTGGACGGCGGAGGAATTGGCTGACGCGATCCTGCGGACGGCGGATGCCAACGGGCTGGCCGACGCGTATGTGCGGCTCAGCGTGACAGCCGGGCCGGAGGGAGTCGGCCTGGCGTCGGATGAGTATGTGAGGCCGTCGCTCTTCATCTTTGCAAAAGAAGTGCCGCCCCTGACGGAACCGCCCCGGCCCAAGAAACTGCAAACGCTGTCCGTACCGCGCCAGACGGCGGAGGGTCATCAGCGGTTCAAATCGCACAACTATATAAACAACGCGCTGGCCCGTCTGGAATTGGGAGCACAGCCGGACGTGGAAGGGTTGTTTTTGACACGGGAAGGCTATGTGGCAGAGGGCATCGTCAGCAACCTGTTTTGGGTGACCAACGGCCACTTGTACACGCCTTCCACGGACACAGGCATTCTCGACGGCGTGACCCGGCGCCATGTGCTGAAACTGGCGCAAAAGCTCGGCATCCCCGCCCAAGAGGGATGGTACCGGCCGGATGCGCTGGTGCAGGCGGACGAAGTGTTTGTCACCAACTCGGTGCAGGAGGTCGTGCCGGTGAGCACAATCGACGGCCGACCGGTGCCGGCTTCGTACGGGGAATACACCCGTGCTTTGCGCCGCGCCTACCGCGAATCGGTAGCGTCCGGTAGGTAAGTATGGTATGCTATCAATCAACATGCCACCTTGTCATTGACAACTGAAGGGGAGCTAGGCAGATGAAGCACAATCCATTTGTGATACACGGCCGGAGCCGGGCCGGACTGGCGACGGAACTGTCTGACCGAAACGTGTGCGAGTCCGACCTGGAGCGGCTGGCCGTAGCGGGAGAACCGCTGTTGATCCACCTGGAACGTCTGTCGCCGGCAGCTGCACGACTGCTGCGGACAAGCGTACAGGCGTGCGGAGGCGATGCAGTCGTCCTCGACAATCCGGCTTCGTCCGGAGTGGCCGACATTCTGATCCAGGCGACACAAGGTCAGCTGGAGGGCTTGCTGCACCGGCTGCCGGATCAGGAAGGAAGCCTGCTGGAAGCGGCACAGGAAGTGTTGGAGCTATTGACCATGCGTCGGCAGCTTCGGCAGCGACGGGGGCTGGTCTGCGGCCGTTATGTGCTGCCGTTGGGACAGCGGACCCTGGTGATGGGGATTTTGAATGTGACGCCCGACTCCTTTTCCGACGGCGGCCGGTACGTGGACCTGGATCAGGCGGTTGCCCGGGCCCGCGCGATGGTGGAAGCGGGAGCGGACATCATCGACATCGGCGGAGAGTCGACGCGCCCCGGTGCTGTGGAAGTAGGACTGGAGGAAGAGTTGGAGCGCGTCATGCCGGTCATCCGCGCGCTGGTGGAGGAAGTGCAGGTCCCGCTGTCCATTGACACCTACAAGTCTGAAGTGGCGGAGCAGGCAATCAAAGCCGGCGCCCACATCATCAACGACGTCTGGGGAGCTAAACGGGACCGGCGAATCGCCCAGGTTGCCGCGCGCTACGATGCTCCGATCATTTTGATGCACAACCGGGAAGACATGGCCTACTCCCGCTTCTTTTGCGACATGGTGCGCGATCTGCGGGAATCGGTCCGCATCGCGCGGGAGGCTGGTGTCCGCGACGAGCAGATCATCCTCGATCCGGGGATCGGGTTTGCCAAAACGCTGGACCAAAATTTGGAGGCGATGCGCCGCCTGGACGATCTGGTCGCGCTCGGCTATCCGGTGCTGCTCGGCACGTCGCGCAAATCGATGATTGGCAAGGTGCTCGACCTGCCGGTGCATGACCGAATGGAGGGTACGGCTGCCACCGTCGCCCTGGGCGTAGCGAAGGGCTGCCACATCGTCCGGGTGCACGACGTCAAGGAAATGAAGCGGGTCGTCACAATGATGGACGCGATGTGCAAGGGAGGCCTCCCTGTTGGATAAAATCTACTTTAACCGCATGTCATTTTACGGCTATCACGGCGTTTTCGAAGCAGAGGCCCAGCTCGGGCAGCGTTTTTACGTGGATCTGGTGCTGGCGTTGGACTTGTCCCGCGCCGGAGCCAGCGACGATCTAAACGATACGGTCAATTACGCCGATATCTTTGATTGTGTTCGAAAAATCGTCGAAACAGAGCGATACAACCTGGTGGAAGCGTTGACGGCCCGCATTGCCGGCCAACTGTTGCAGTCATTCCCGATCGCGGAAGTGACGGTGAAGGTGACGAAACCCAACCCGCCCATCAACGGCCAATACGACTCGGTTGCCATCGAGATGACGCGCAGAAGAGAGGACATGAACGTATGACGGTACGGTCGTATCTCGCCCTTGGTTCCAACTTGGGGGACCGGGCGGACAACTTACGGCAGGCAGTGCAAAAGCTAAACGAACGGAAGGGCATCCGCGTCGTGCGGATCTCATCCGTCTATGAAACCGATCCGGTCGGGTACGTGGAGCAGGACGCGTTCCTGAACATGGCGATCGCGGTGGAAACGGATCTGTCCCCGGAAAAACTGCTGGAGGAAGCGCTGGCAGTGGAACAGGAACTGGGACGTGTGCGCACCGTCCGCTGGGGGCCGCGCACGATCGACATCGACGTGCTGCTGTACGGCGGCCAAGCGGTGAGGCAGGAACACCTGGTCATTCCCCATCCGGAGATGGCTGATCGGGCATTTGTTCTGATTCCGCTTCGTGACGTCTGGGAGGGAGGACCGCTTCCCGTATTCGGCCGGACCGTCGATGACCTTCTCCGGTTGTTGCCGCAGGATGACAAGGGGGTACGAAAGTGGGGAACAATCGATTGGGCAATCGCATACGGTCATTCCGGAAGTTGAAGGGGTACACGCAGCAGACCCTGGCTGACAAGATGGGCGTGTCCCTGTCGTTTGTCGGTTCACTGGAGAGGGGCACCCGCACGCCGACCGAACCGGTGCTGCGCAAAATCGCCAGCACTTTACAGGTGGACTACGAAGAATTATGTGCTATAAATAGTAAATGACCTTTCAGCTGGGTCAGACGCTCTCCGCATCGCCCGCCCGCGCATGTATCAGCGCAGAGGTCACTTGTACCTTGCGGGAAAAGGAGGTTGTGTATAAATGAAAATCGGTAACATCGAGTTGAAAAACAACGTCGTTCTTGCGCCGATGGCAGGGGTGTGCAATCCCGCTTTCCGCTTGATCGCCAAGGAGTTTGGCACCGGTTTGGTCTGTGCCGAAATGGTCAGCGACAAGGGAATCGTGCACGGCAACAAGAAGACGATGGATATGCTGTTTGTTGACGAACGGGAAAAGCCGTTGAGCCTGCAGATTTTTGGCGGAGACAAGGAAACGCTGGTCGAAGCGGCGAAGTATGTTGACAAGAACACCAACGCGGACATCATCGACATTAACATGGGCTGTCCCGTTCCCAAGATCGTGAATTGTGATGCCGGCGCCCGGCTGCTGCTGGACCCGAACAAGATATACGAAGTCGTTTCGGCCGTTGTCGATGTCGTGGACAAACCGGTTACGGTCAAAATGCGTCTGGGCTGGGATGACGAGCATCTGTACGCGATTGAAAACGCCCAGGCGGTGGAGCGTGCCGGTGCCCAGGCGATTGCCGTCCACGGTCGCACCCGCGTGCAGATGTACAAGGGCAAGGCTGATTGGAACTGGATTCGCCGCGTCAAGGAAGCGGTCTCCATTCCCGTGATTGGCAACGGCGACGTCGCGACGCCGGAAGACGCGCGCCGCATGCTGGACATGACCGGCTGTGACGGCGTGATGATCGGCCGAGCCGCTTTGGGCAACCCGTGGATGCTGTACCGCACTGTTCAGTACCTGACCAAAGGGGTGCTGCCGCCGGAGCCGACAGCCCGCGAAAAAGTGGAGATTTGCCTGCTGCACGCTCAGCGGCTGATCGCCTTGAAGGGGCCGCGCGTCGGCATCCTGGAGATGCGCAAGCACGCAGCCTGGTATCTGAAAGGGCTGAAAGGGGCCACCCATGCCAAAAACCTGATCAATGCCGTGGAGACGGAGGAAGAGCTGCGCCGCATCCTGTTGGACTACGTCGAATGGGTGGAAAACCACGCCGACGATCTCGACGAAGCAGACGTTTTCGTGCCGGATGAAGCCGTCAGCTCGTAACATCCCAGACATTGACAAGGGTTCCTTCATATCCTATAATACACCGTATTATCAGGACTCAAGCTGCCAGTTCACCCTGGCAGCTTTCCCTATGAAGCCTTATGTCATGCACGATCGAACTGTATATTGTATAGAACATCTACATATAATTCTTTGTACTTTACCAGGTGCGAAGGAATTATCTGTAAACGGGGGAATTGAACCATGTCGGAAAAAGAAGTAATTCTTACACCAGAAGGTTTGGCGAAACTGGAACAAGAGCTGGAGGATTTGAAAACGGTTAAACGCAAAGAGGTAGCGGCGCGGATCAAGGAAGCGATCAGCTATGGCGATATCAGCGAGAACTCTGAGTACGAAGAGGCGAAAAACGAGCAGGCCTTTATCGAAGGGCGCATTCTCACGCTGGAAAAAATGCTGCGCAACGCCCGCATCATCACCAACGAAGATGTGGATACCGGAGTGGTGAGCGTCGGTTCCACCGTCAAACTGAAAGACCTGGAGTTTGGCGACATCGTCGAATACACCATCGTCGGGTCCGCCGAATCCGATCCGATGAACAACAAGATCTCCAACGAATCCCCGGTGGGCCAGGCACTGCTGGGCAAGGCCAAAGGAGCGATCGTCGACGTACAGGTGCCGGCCGGCACCATTCAATATGAGATTCTCGACATTAACTTGTAATTCAGTACCACAAGGCGTACCTTAGAAAAAGGGTACGCCGTATCGCTATTTTCCGCACGCCCGTTTTCCGATTGATTTTTTTCGAGGAGTGAACATAGGAATGAACAACGAGCAAGACCTGCAGCAAGCAGAACAGCAACAGGAAAGCCTTCACGAGTTGCTGCAAGTGCGTCACGACAAGATGAACCAACTGCGCGAATGGGGCATTGATCCGTTCGGCAAAAAATTTGAACAAACCCATCACGCAGCCGACATCGTCAACCGTTTCGGCGGCAAAACCAAGGAAGAGCTGGAAGCGGAAGGACATGTCGTCACGATAGCTGGCCGTCTGATGGCCAAACGGGAGATGGGCAAGGCCAGCTTTGCCCAATTGCTGGACCGTTCCGGCCAGATCCAAATCTACGTGCGGCTGGACACAGTGGGCGAAGAATCCTACAAGGTGTTTGAGCTGTGCGACATCGGTGATTTGATCGGGGTCAACGGCGTTGTATTTAAAACCAAGACGGGCGAACTGAGCGTCAAGGTAAAGGAGCTTACCTTTCTGACCAAGTCGCTTCGCCCGCTGCCAGAAAAGTATCACGGTCTGAAAGATATTGAGACCCGCTATCGCAAACGCTACGTGGATCTGATTGTCAATCCGGAAGTGCGCGATACATTCATCACGCGCAGCCGCATCTTGACTTCGATGCGCCGGTATTTGGACAACCTCGGGTTCCTCGAAGTGGAGACGCCCACTCTTCACGCCATCGCCGGCGGTGCAGCAGCCCGTCCGTTCATCACGCACCACAACGCACTGGACATGCAGCTGTACATGCGGATCGCCATCGAGCTTCACCTGAAGCGGTTGATCGTCGGCGGTCTGGAAAAGGTGTACGAAATTGGCCGCGTTTACCGCAACGAGGGGATTTCCACCCGCCACAATCCCGAGTTCACGATGATTGAGCTGTATCAGGCGTATGCCGATTTTGAAGACATCATGAAGCTAACCGAAGAGATGATCGCACACATCGCCCAGGAGGTGCTGGGGACCACCAAGATTCACTACCAGGGTCATGAGGTGGACCTGACGCCGAAGTGGCGCCGCGTGCACATGGTCGACCTGATCAAGGAACACGTCGGGGTAGACTTCTGGAAGGAAATGAGCGACGACGAAGCGCGTGCGCTCGCCAAGGAACATGGAGTGGCCGTGGAGCCGCATCATACCTTTGGCCACGTGGTCAACGAGTTCTTTGAACAAAAAGTAGAGGACAAGCTGATTCAGCCTACGTTTGTCTATGGTCATCCGGTGGCAATTTCCCCGTTGGCCAAGAAAAACGAGCAGGACCCGCGCTTTACGGATCGCTTTGAGCTGTTTATCGTGGCCCGTGAACACGCCAACGCGTTTACCGAATTGAACGATCCGATCGACCAGCGCGAACGTTTTGAGGCTCAACTGCTGGAGAAGGCGGCCGGAAACGACGAAGCGCACGAAATGGACGAGGACTTCATCGAAGCGCTGGAGTACGGCATGCCGCCAACCGGGGGATTGGGTATCGGCATTGACCGTCTGGTGATGCTGCTGACCAACTCGCCGTCCATTCGCGATGTGCTGCTATTCCCGCATATGCGTGCTCGCGACTAGAGACCAGAAAAACCGTCCGGGAAGTGCCGGGCGGTTTTTCCATTTTTTTCACTTGCACGCGAGCAGGTTTGGTGGTATATTACTTTTCGTTCTCTTCTGAAGCGAAGGGATGCACCAAAACAAAAAATACCACTTGTCATTCATGATAGAATGTGGTAGATTAACAAAGTCGCTGTTTGACAAGGTAACGCGAATGACGATGCGAAAAAACTTGTTGACAACGACTGGGCAACTTGATATAATGAAGAAGTTGTTGAA
>NZ_JAGTPT010000010.1:0-130342 GCF_018195675.1 Brevibacillus sp. NL20B1 | reverse complement strand
TCTACAACAAGTTTATATTTTTCAGGCGCATGTTTTTTCAACTCCTCAAGAGCAGTTGCACTTTTCGTAGTTCGGAGTGTTAACTGTTTTCTTGCATTTTCGGTTTCCAGTTCTTCTTTTGCCAATTCCGCTTGAACCTCTGGGGAAGATAAATCCAGGTAACCGTTTTGGCTAGTGGAGGAAGCCTGGGCCAGCAATGGCAAAGCTGAAATACTCAAGGTTGCAGCGAAAGAAAAGGCTAACAACAAGTTTTTCATTTTCATATAAGGTTGACTCCTTTCCAGAAAAAATTAATACTATCCGGATAGTATTCGTGATATACTATAATTTGGGAAAATTCCCTTGTCAATGACAAAATTGCAAAAAGAGGGTGAATTCCAAAATGACAGAAAACAAGCACAAGATCAAAAGTCAGGAGTCATACAGAAGACTGATGGAAGCATCCAACAAAGTCTTTGCACGGCACGGCTACGTAAACGCGTCGATTGATATGTTGACAAAGGAAGCCGGGTATACAAAGGGAACATTTTACCTGCATTTTGCCAACAAGGAAGAGTTTTTTTTAACATTGATGGAAGCTAAGCTGGAAGCATTCAAGGAGCACTTTCTGCCGCTGCTGCACATCGACGAGCCCATGGAGAAGTGGATCGATCGGGGCATTGCTCTGTTTTATGAGATCAGTACCGAAGAAAACTGGATTCCGATCTATTTTGAGTTCTGCGCAAACGCGATCCGAAATGAAAGCGTGAAGGAGCGAATGTCTGCGTATTATCGGGAATGGATCGACATGATCAGCATGGTGCTGCAAAAAGGTGTACACATGAAGCAATTGCCGGAAGACCTTGACACCAACAAAATGGCCGCTTCCATCGTGGCCATCCTGGACGGGTACAATTTGCAGCGCAGTATCGCGGGCAGCAGCATTGACCCCAAAGCACTGGCTCAGATCATAAAAGGGCTGCTTGGATTGCCTGTGAGAAAAAACGAAACGGAAGAGATCGAGGGAAGAAAGGCAGGGGAGGATGAGTGATCATGGCTGACTGGCTGCTCTATTCTTATTTTTTCTTTATCTGTTTAACGATTGTGCTTGCGATTGTCTGTCTGATCAGGAAAAAGAACACGTTTTTTTCCGCTCTAACCCTGGTGCTTGCCATCACTGCTCCGCTTGTTTTCTTCCTTCATGCACTGGCAAGAGGGGCGGGTACCGAACTGGAGCATTTTGTCCGTGAACTGCGTGCAGGTGAACTGTGGGCCATCTTTGTATTGTGTGCGTTTGCGGAAATCGTATGGTGGTACGGAAAAACCCTGTGGGAATTCCGAGGTAAAAGGTAACCGGAGGCAGATGTCCAATGGCGACGATTGTACGGCTCGCTGTCTTTTGAACGTTCAACTGTTTCGAAATGCCGCCCGATCATTTTGCTGAGGGGTAAATCCAGTCTGTGAAATTTGCTCAATTGCTTCATCGTATGATACAGATGGATTAATCTTCTCATTAATGAAAGGAACTGAAGCGGAGGGTGGCATGAACAGCAAACAGTTGATGATTGCACTCATAGTTGGACTCTTGTTCACGACTGCCTGCAGCGGACAGGAGCAGGCAAATGATCCGGCCGAGGTCAAGAAAGTAGAAATCACCGCGGTCAAAAAGGAACAGGCGACCCAGGTGTCAGAATTGTCTGGCACACTGCAGCCGTTGGAAGAGGCGCTTGTTTCGTTTGAAGTGGGCGGCCGGGTGGTCGAACTGGCCAAGGAAGAAGGGGACAACGTCACGGCAGGCGAACTGCTCGCCCGGTTGGACAGCAGCGACTACTCGCTGCAGGTGGCGTCTGCAGCCGCAGCCGTCCAGCAGACTGCCGCCAATTTGGAAAAGGTGAACAACGGGGCGCGCGATCAGGAGGTTACGCAGGCGCGGCTGCAGGTGGAAAAAGCGACGATCGCCTACCGAAAGGCGCAAGACGACTTCAAACGAATCGAGCGGCTGTATCAGGAAAAAGCGATTTCCCAAAATGAGTACGAAAATGCCAAAAACTATCTGGCCGTAGCGGAAAAAGACCTGCAAAACGCGCAGCAGGCGTACTCGTTGGTCACGCAGGGGGCGCGCGCGGAGGATCGGGAGCTCACCCGGGCCAGTTACAACCAGGCGGTGGTTTCCAAGGAGCTCGCCGCCAGCACGTTGGCCAAGACGCACCTGCGCGCGCCCATCAGCGGGACGGTGATCGCCAAGCTGTCCTCCACCGGTTCGCTGGTCAGCGTGGGCACGCCTGTCTACCGTGTGGGCAACATTGACACGCTGAAAGTGGTGCTGCCTGTCCCCGACCGGGAGATTTTTGCCTGGAAGGAGGGAGAGATCGTCACCATGGAGCTGTATGGCCAAACGCGCAACGGCAAGGTGGTGAAAATCTATCCGGCGACCAACCAGGGAACGGGGACGATCGGGGTGGAGGTTCATATCGGCAATCCCAGACATGACTGGTTTGCCGGCCAAGTGGTGAAAGCAAGAAAAACGATCCAGGGCAAGGAAGGCATCTATGTGCCGGTCGAGGCCGTCATCAGCCGCGGCCAGGGAGATGCGCACGTCTTTCTCAATGTCGGCGGAAAGGCAGTAAAAACGGCCGTGTCCATCGGCGAGATCAACGGCAACCGACTGGAGATCGTGAGCGGTCTGAAAGAGGGCGACAAGCTGATCGTCAAAGGCGTGGACCGGTTGTTTGACGGCGATCCAATCGAAGCGGCAGGGGGTCAGCCACAGTGATCGAATACATCGTCCGCAAACGGAAAATCACGCTGATGTTTTTCGTGATGGTCGTGGTTGTTGGCTTTCTCAGTTTTCTTCAGCTCCCCAAGCAGGAGTCGCCGGACATCATCGTCAATATTGCGACCGTGACGACCATCTACCCGGGTGCTTCACCGGAAAAAGTGGAGCAGACCGTCACGAAAAAGCTGGAAGAAAAAATCAACGAACTGCAGGGACTCAGCTACATTTCGTCCCATTCCAGACTGGGTGTGTCGACGATCATCGTGGAGACGAAGAGCGACGTCGACCCCAAGCAGAAATGGGATGAACTGCGCAAGAAAGTGAAAGACGCGGAAGCAGATCTGCCCGCCGACGCACAACAGCCCATCATCAACGACGATCTGAACCGCACGTTTGTGCAGACGATGGCGATTACCGCCGACACGCGGGAACAGCTCTACAGTCTGCGCTCGCTGTTGAAGTCGTGGAAGGATCAGCTGCGTACCATTCCCAATGTGGCCGATGTTACCATCGAAGGACTGCCCGAAGAGGAAGTACGCATTGAGGTGGATACGCAGAAGCTGAGCCAGTACGGCCTTACCTGGGGTCAGGTCATGATGGCCGTGAAAAAGGAGAACGAACGCGTCCCGCTGGGGGATTTGACCACCGACAGCCGGACGTACCAGCTCAAGTTGGCAGAGAATTACGATGTGAATGCGCTGAACAAGGTGATCATCTCGCGCACGCCGGAAGGCTACCCCGTATATCTGAAAGATATCGGTACGGTGAAGCTGACCACAGAAACGGTCAAATCGTATTCGTACTACAACGGGAAACCGTCCGTCTCCCTGAGCATCAACGCCGAGACGGGCAGCGACGTCCCCTCGTTGCAGCGGCGAGTGGACGAGATGATGGCGACGCTGGAAAAATCGCTGCCGGCGTGGGCAAAAAAACACTCCATCTACTCGCAGAACGAACGCGTGGATGAGCTGTTTGGAGACCTGTCGCGGGAGATGTGGATTGCCATCGCCGCCGTTTTGCTCGTGTGTACGCTGGGGCTGAACCTGATCACCTCGGTAGTCGTCGCCCTGGCCATTCCCATCTCGCTGGCCGTGGGCTTGCTGTTTTTGCCCTCGCTGGGTATCACGTTAAACATGATCTCCATCGTATCGTTGATCATCGTGTTGGGCATTTTGGTGGATGACGCCGTGGTCGTCAACGACAACATCGAACGGCGCCTCTCGGTGCTGGGCGAAAGGCCGTTGCAGGCAGCCATCAACGGCGCCAACGAAGTGTCCATCTCCATTGTCACGGCCACGTTGGCGACAATTGCCTCATTTGGTCCGCTCATGTTTTTGAACGGCAATGCAGGCCAATTCATCCGTCCCGTGCCGGTGATCATATCGCTGACCATGCTGGCGTCGATGATCATGTCGCTGACGATCATTCCGATTTTCCGCCAATGGTATGAGCAGCGCCGCCGCTCGGGAGTGGAAGACTATCGCAAGCCGGCGGGCTTGTTGGGCAAACAGTTGCAGCAGTTGACCAAATGGTACGCCAAGCGGCTGATGCCGAGGATTTTGAAGCGCCCGCTGCTGGCCGGAATGGTCGGCGTGCTGATCGGCACACTCGCCTACGGATTGATTCCATTCACCCCGGTTCAACTGTTCCCCAACGATGATCGCCCGCAGTTTTTGGTGGATATCCGTCTGCCGGTTGGCAGCAGCATCGACGAGACGGATCGCGTCGTCAGAGGGGTGTCCGACTGGATCATGAAGCAGCCGGGCATCGAATCTGTCGCTTCATACGCCGGCGGCAGCGCACCGAAAATGTTCGGCGGCGACACCAGTGCCGGCGAAGGCATCACGGTCGGGCAGTTGGTCGTCCGTTTTGACAAAGCGAAAGTAAAAATCGACGATATGATGGAACCGTGGCAGGAGGAGTTCAAGAAGCTGTACCCGGAAGCAACCATCCTGCCCAAGCAGTTGGAAGCAGGTCCGCCTGTCGGCAAACCGGTGGTGATCCGGCTGTACGGGGAGGATGTGGCGACGCTGCGCACCCTGTCCGAGCAGGTCAAGAGCAAGGTGGCGAAAATTCCGGGAACGTACGATGTGCAGGACGACTTCGGCATCGACAGCTACACGCTGGAGTTTGTCGTCAACAAGGAACTGATGGAACAAAAGCTGGTCAACTACAACGATCTTTCCCAGACGCTGCGCCTCGTCAGCGAAGGGATTACGGTCAGTCAGTTTGACAACGGGACTGATCTGCTCGACATCAAACTGTTCCTGCAAAAAGGAGAGGAGGACCCGTCCCTGCTTTTCCAACGGCTGACCGTGGCCAACGCCCGGGGCGAACAGATACCGCTGACCCAGTTGGCGGAAGTAAAGCCCACTTTCAGCACGCAGGCGATTCCGCACCGCGACCTGTCCCGCTGCGTCACCGTCTCCAGTGACGTCAGAGGACGCACGGCAACGGAGGTCATGCAGGAGATAAAGCCGATGCTGCAGACATTGCCCCTGCCGGACGGCTATCGCTGGGAGATCGGCGGAGAGACGTCGGAGCAGACGGAAATTTTCATCGACATGGGCAAACTGTCTGTCGTGGTGGTGTTCCTCATCCTGATCATGATCGCGATGCAGTTCTATTCGCTCAGCATTCCGGTGCTGGTGTTAAGCACGGTTTACCTCGCGTTTGCGGGCAGCCTGATCGGGCTGTTTGTCACCCAGACCCCGCTCGGCTTCATGACGATGATGGGCGTGATTTCGCTCTCTGGGATCGTCGTCCGCAACGGGATCGTCCTGATCGAATTTATCGAGGAAGCGCGGCGTGACGGCGTGGAACTGAAGCAGGCGGTGATCCAGGCGGGAGAAGCGCGCTTGAGGCCGATTTTGCTGACCTCGTTTACGGCCGTGGCCGGCTTGATGCCGCTTGCCCTCTCCGGAGACGTGCTGTTCCAGCCGCTGGCGGTCACGATTATATTCGGGCTGCTCTTTTCCACCATGCTGACGCTGATCGTCGTACCGTCCTTCTACACGGTGCTGGCGGAGGGCAAACGGAAGCGGCAGGCGAAAAAGGCAGCCAAGCGCCCCGACCTGTTTGGTCCGGAGGCGGAGATGAAGGCGTAACGCACTGACATAACGCGAACACTGCAACAATAGGCAGGTCCCCTCCGTGCCGAGCCGGAAAGCCGGGTGTTTTTAAGCGTGCGCGGAGGGGGTTTTTGCTTCATGCCGTCGTTTTCCAGCTGGTTGCCGTTATGGTATGATGGACCCAAAAGCCCGATCGGGACATGACGACGGGACGCAATCCAGGAAAGGAGTGTCCAGGATGCAACAGCCCCAGCTTCTTCATGAAGAAAAGGTGTTTAAGGACCCCGTGCACCGTTATGTACACGTCCGGGAGAAACTGATCTGGGACTTGATCAACTCGCCGGAATTTCAGCGGTTGCGACGGATCAGGCAACTGGGCACCAGCTTTTTTACCTTCCACGGCGGGGAACACAGCCGGTTTAACCACTCGCTTGGCGTATACGAGATCATGCGGCGAATTCTGGAGACGTTTGAAGGTCGGATTCAACTGTCGTACGAGGAAAAACTGCTCTGCCTGTGCGCTGCGCTGCTGCACGACGTGGGCCACGGACCGTTTTCCCATTCGTTTGAAAAGGTGTTTCGTTACCATCATGAAGATTGGACGCGCGCGATTTTGCTCGGCGACACGCAGATTAACCGGATTCTGCGCCGGATGGGCGACGATTTCCCCAAACGGGTGGCAGAGGTAATCGCCAAAACGTACGACAACAAACTGATCGTCAGCCTCATCTCCAGCCAGATCGACGCAGACCGGATGGATTATTTGCTGCGCGACGCCTACTATACCGGCGTCAATTACGGTAACTTTGAAATCGAACGGATTCTGCGGGTGATGCGCCCCCATGATGAGGGCATCGTGTTTAAATTCAGCGGGATGCACGCCGTCGAGGACTACATCATGTCCCGCTACCAGATGTACTGGCAGGTGTATTTCCACCCGGTAACGCGCAGTGCGGAAGTGGTGCTCCGCAAGATTTTCCAGCGGGCCAAGGAGCTGTTTGCCAAAGGCTACTCGTTCGCGCAGGAGCCGGTGCTGCTGCTGCCGTTCTTGACGGACAAGGTGAACCTGTCCGATTACCTGTCCCTGGACGAATCGGTAATTCTCTTTTACATGCAGATGTGGCGCAAGGAGAGCGATCCCATTTTGAAAGATTTGTGCTCCCGTTTTCTGGACAGGAATCTCTTTAAATACGTCGAATACAATCCGAGAGATTACCGCTTGCTGCAAGAGTTGAAACAGGAGTTTCAAGCGGCGGGAATCGACCCGATGTATTATTTGGAAGTAGACACCACCTCCGATCTTCCGTATGATTTTTATCGTGCCGGCGAGGAAGAGGAACGAATTCCCATCATGCTTCTGATGCCATCCGGAGAACTGGTGGAGCTGTCGCAGAAATCGGAAATTGTGGAGGCGATCAGCGGCAAGCGCCGGTTTGACTACAAGCTGTACTTTCCAATGGATAAGGTGCTGGCTTTGCCGGAGGACGTCTCCGGAAAGTTACGAGAACGTCTGGGAGTGATGGAAGATGCTTAATCGTCACGCCAAAATCATACGCTTGATCGAAATTGCCGGCGAAGTGAGCGGACGAAAAAAGTTGCAAAAGATGGTATACATAGCGAAACAACTGAACATGGACTTCGACGAGCGGTTCGAATTTCACATGTACGGCCCCTATTCCGAGGAACTGACGTTGCGAGTGGACGAGCTGTGCAACATGGGCTTGTTGGACGAGCAGATGGAGAGCAAAGGGGCCATTCAGCTGTATCGGTACACCCTGAACGAAGCGGGCCGCGATTTTCTGCGTTTCCACGAGGTGGATTTTGGCCTTGGCGAGCGGCTGATCCAACGGATGAACGAGGAAAACTCCCGCTTTCTCGAATTGGTCTCCACCATCCTGTATTTCAACAATCTTCCCTATGATGAAATGAAGGCCAAAATTTTTACCTTTAAAAGCAAACAGCGTTATACAGAAGCGGAGATTCAAAAGGGCATGACGTTTATCGAGGAGCTGCGTGCGCTGATGAATGCCGACAGCGACGCACTCGCGCACTGATTTGTAATGGTATTGTCATCATAAAAAATGATAGAGCGGGCATGCAAGTAAAGACCGGCAATGGTGCCGGTCCCAGATTGCAGACAAACTCCCTCGTTACCATTGGCAGTAGAGGGAGTTTGTCCTGTATGTATTTGAAGGTGAAGCGGAAATGAAGGGCATTTTGCCTCCCTTTGCCTGACTTCCATAGCCAATTGGCCAGTTTTTTTAAATTCATACAAGCAAAGACAAGCATCGCCTGCATTGTCACTTTTTTCAGTCCTCGTAAAGTGGTCCAACGCAAACCATGCTTCTCCTTTAAATCCGCAAATACGCGCTCAATGGTTTCTTTCCGGCGTGCGTAAAGGCGTTTATTCACTTCAGTATGTCGCAGATGCTCTACTTCGTCCAGGTAATCCGCCCAAATATGACGACTGACTCGCTTCACAGCCTCCCGGCTCTCTGTACACAGGGGGCGGAATGGGCAATGGTTGCATTCGCCTGGGTCGGAACGGTACATACGGTAGCCGTCACGAGTAGTGGTTTCGTAGGTAAGAACCTGTCCGGCAGGACAGATGTAGCAATCAAAGTATTCATCATACACGTATTCATGCTTTCGAAAAAACCCTTCCTTCGTGTGAGGACGGGTGTAGGGCATCACTGGGCGAATTCCTTCATCCAACAGGCACTTGCTAATGTAAGGCGTTTTATATCCGGCGTCTACTGCCACGGCATCCGGTTTTCCTACACGTTCCACGGCTTGTTCGAAAACATCCGAAAAGGCCTGACTGTCATGAACGTTAGCCGCCGTCACCACGGCACTGACTACAAAGCCATGTTGGTCGCTTGCTGCATGAAACGAATACGCAAACGTTTGCTCCTTTTCGTTTTTGACAAACCAGCCGCTGTCGGGATCGGTACTGCTTTGTTTCACCTCCTTCCATGTTGTTTCAGTCTTTTTTGGTAATGGCTTCTTTCCATGCTCTACGCGATCCTGGTTCAATTCTTCTTCAAGGAGTTCCTGATACTTCTTCCGCTCTTCTTGGACAAGTTGTTTGATGTATTTGTTCTTGTTCGCACTGGCTTTTACATGGGTGGAATCAATATACAGGACCGAGGGATCTACAAATCCATGATGGCAAGCCTCCTCGAGAATACGAGTAAAAATCTTTTGAAACAGATCGGTTCCTTGGAATCGTCGTACGTAGTTTTTACCGAACGTAGTGAAGTGGGGAATCGGTTGTGTAAAGTCGTAACCCAGAAACCACCGATAAGCAATGTTCGTTTCGATTTCTTTGATGGTTTGTCGCATAGAACGGATTCCAAACAGGTATTGGATGAACACCATTTTAATGAGGACGACGGGGTCAATGCTGGGTCTTCCGTTGTCGAGAGAGTACCGGTCTTTCACCAAGTCGTAGATGAATGAAAAGTCGATGGCATTTTCGATTTTGCGAACGAGATGATCTTGTGGAACCAATTCATCTAACGAGACTACGGATATCTGATAACGACCTTCGGCCTGTTGCTTGTTCAGCATGCTTCCACCTCTATAAAGCGTTGAATGTCATGTTTATTCGACAAAAAAGCGTGTAGACCTTGTACCTTCGGTACTTTGTCTACACGCTGAGACCGGCAATGGTGCCGGTCCTTTTTTTGTCTCAAGAGGGAGCGGCATAATGAAGCCACCGTTCCTTGACAACTCCATAAAGGATACACCTGATCTGCCTACATACGCGTCGGGGAAGGACATAAGGAGGTACGGAAATGCAGGATGGCTTCAAACGCCGTTGGAAGTGGATTGTGTCGCTGATTAGCTGCGCGGTCGCGGCGATCGTATTCTGGGCCGGTGCCAGTGCCAATCAGACGAAAGTGGTGTACGTGTTTAGCGAAAGCTGCGGGTACTGCACCACGTTTACGCCTACGTTTGAGCAGGTGATCAGGGAGTTTCCGCAATGGCAGGTGGAGCGGTTGGACGTACACGACAAACGGGACCTGGCCGAAGCGGAACGGCTGGGAGCAGAAGTGACACCTACTGTCTTTGTTGTGCAAGGCGGGGAGGTAGCAGGCAAGCTGGAAGGAGCTGTGTCGGCAACGGCTTTTCGCAGATTTTTGCAGAAACATCTAACAAAACCTCTTTCTGGAAAAGGTAACGGTGAGTAAAATGGTCGTAGGAGAATAGAAGGGACAAAAGGGCGGAAGTGTCAATGGACGACCAGACACACGTGATTGCGCAGATGCGGCGGTATCAGTTCCATGCAAATGGCAATAAAAAAATGATGATGTTGGAGGAGGCAGCCACTTGAAACGAATGCATGTTTTTCTCGCCAGTCTATTGGGAACCGTGCTTTCATTAAGCGGTCTTTTCACTGCACCCCATCCCTCTGTTGCGCAAGCACAAACGGTTCAGAAAGACTATGAAAACCACCCGAACCGTGCAGCGATCGAATATGTGGTGAAACACAAGCTTTTCCCGGATGGGAATTTCCGTCCCGAGCAGCCGATTACGCAAGCTGATCTGGTGGCTGGGTTGGTGAACGTAAAGGGGTTGACCCAAGGTGTTTCCGTTCCCGGTTTTCCGC
This sequence comes from Brevibacillus sp. NL20B1, assembly GCF_018195675.1. Taxonomy (NCBI): domain Bacteria; kingdom Bacillati; phylum Bacillota; class Bacilli; order Caryophanales; family Paenibacillaceae; genus Brevibacillus; species Brevibacillus sp. NL20B1. The sequence continues at coordinate 119,901 of NZ_JAGTPT010000010.1, read as the reverse complement.
AGAATCACTGGGCGAAGGTGTACTATGAGCGGGCGATGAAGGATGGGATTTTGGATGATGTTTCGATTAATCCCAATAAGGTTTTGAACCGGGAAGAGGCTGGGTTGCTGATGAATAATGCGTGGAAGAATTTGCGATCAGTTTTCGCAAAAAAACGGCAGTCTTATTCCGAAGTTGCAGTAAGTAACGGATGGTTACCTCCAAAGTCAGGAGTTTTTTCTAACGGGGTTCAAACTACCCTTTACGATGCTCTATCGTATGTTTCAAGAGCAGAAGAATCGGTGGCTTTGACAGTTCTTCATCGAGATATTTTAGGAATCCGTGAAGGAGAAAGAATTGCTTCACAAATTCATCAGTCATTTAGGATTTCTGGTGGATATTTAACGGGGATAATACCAACTGTTAAAGGCTACTCTGTTCACCTCTTAGCAAGATATAAAAATGGGAATGGACTGTCTATAAAATCTGGGAAAGTAATGCTCAATGTAAGTGAAATTAGCTACCTTGAATTGAGTGTGCAGAGAACGGGAGAAGCTGTCCCGTTAGCACTCTATAACTATCTTAAACTTCCTTCCCTTGAAAGGGTAAATATTCGGTGACAGGCTATGTTAAAAACAATTAGGGTTTTTCTTCAAATATTAATCTTATGTACCATCCTTCTAAACTCTACAATGTACCCGCTGACGTCAGTCGAGGCAAGTCCTAGCAGTCCGAGCATGTATGGACGGGTTGCCGGATGGCTTAATAATGCTAAAGGTGTTGAAGGTAGTGATGCACACTCAATTGATGGCTTTGGTTTAAATAAAAACGAAACAATGCGACTCACAATTGCTGACGTACAGTACACCGGGGCTACAAGTGGAAACGGTAAAGTCTTAAACTATACTAAAGCTACACAGACCGCCGATAACGGTTACCCCGTTGTGGACTATTCCGAGGCTCTAGAATGGGCTTCCCTTTTTAATGGAAACCCGTCGTTTATGACTAACGCAAATGGCCTTTACGGTGCTGAAATAACCAAAGGTGGGCCAACAGCCGAACCATACACCGGCTATCTCCTTGCAAAAGTCGCCGAAATGTCCGGGGGAAAGGGCTTGCCATTCACTTTCAGACCCGCCAAAAGTGGAGAACAAGGCTCTTGGGTGGGTGTCGTAAAATTCTTGACCACCCAGCGACCGGATGGTTCGATTCGCACCGATAAAAGCCAGTATCAAGTCGGAGACACCGTCAGGATTGATGCTTACGGGAAGGACTACAGTATTTACAATCGCGGATTAAAAGTCCTCAACTATTATATCTACAATGTCGATACCGGAAAGACGGAATATACGTTTACTTCGTTAATCAAAGAATACCCGATCAGCGGCGAGGGGGACGGAAGCGGTGCAACGATAAACTTCCCGCAACAAACGTGGGTGCCCGCGAAAGCCGGAAACTACGAAGCAAGAATCCTGTTCACCGATACACATGCCCGAAATACCAAAAATGCCCCTGCAGTGGGAGGTCAAGGTGTTGCGTATGCAGCACCTTTTGTTGTTGGCAACCCTCCTTCGCCGGAGCCTCCGGATGATGATGACGATGATGAACCGCCAGCACCCGAGAAGTGCAGCATTTCTTCCACTCAAACCAAGATGGAGATTCGCATTGAGGAAGAAAAAAGCGACCGGGAATTAAAGAACGTTCCCAGCGGCGGGGAAACCATCTATGTCGAACCAGGCAGCCGGATTATCATTACGGCCGCTAAGTCGGGAAGATTCACGGCCAACGGCATTCCCATGCAGAAAGGGTCCGGCAACAACGCCAAGGTTGGTGTGCTGGATGCCCCATTCGATGAAGGGGCAATTCAGATCAAGTATGAAAGCGACGATGGGGCTGACTGTTGGGTAAAAACGATGTATGTGCGAAAGAAAGGTGACCGCCTCGATAATTGTCCCATTGTAAAACTGTCGGGAAGTACGGTTAGAAACGGCGAAACCATCGAAGTGATGCCGGGAGAGGAGCTGCACTTCCGTGTCCAGTACACGGATCGGTATGGGGATGTACAACCCTTGGACGTGTATTGGGAAGTAACGCTGCCGGATGGCAAAATTGAGAAAGTGCCGAAGATGACGGATGACAATGGAAAGCTAAAACCGACCAGATCAGACGATCTTACATTGCCCTACACATACGGCAAGAAAGAGATCGTCCCTTTGGAACCAGGAAAGACATACCAACTGAGGCTCGACCTGGAGAGTACAAACTTTGATTCTACCAAACGACCGGAATGCGCCTGGTCCATTACGATCAAAGTCCGGGATGTGAGCTGCACAATCTACGAGCAGGACCGGATCAAGTTTTACGCGTACGGGGAACCGCCTGTCGGTTATTCGCCTGGCGGCCAACTGCTGGACGACACACTGCTTGATGACGGGCTGTACTTCCGCCACTTAACGAATACCGGCAGTGAATACGATACCCACTTGGGATTGGCTGCAGACGTGCCGGGCACGTGGTACTTGAAATTCAACGGCCAGCAAACCCCATTGACGGGCAAATTGGCAGCAAAAGAAAAGTTTCACCTGTACTTGCCGCTCGATGTAGAAGCAGGGGATACTGTTACGCTGGTCTTTATTTCCGAGACGGGCTGCATTCGGGAGTTGGAACTGCCCATCTGGTCGGATCGTGTGTGCTACTCACTAACCGCCTCCATCGAACGCACGACGGGACAAGTGGTGTGGAGAAAGGATGTCGAACGCGGTGAAATCCTTGAGTTTAAGCCGGAAGATTGGATCGACGAGTATCACGGCTTCCGCCTCTTTACCAGCGACGAGACACATTTTTCGCTGAGATGGCTTGACCCTGCAACGAACACCTGGGAAAAGGAACGTGACGGCGAATGGCTGTCCTCATCCAAACAAGCGCAGAATCATCATAGAATTGGGTTCCCTCGTGATGAGGCAACGGGGTTACCGTTACCCGGATTCTACAGGGTTCAGTTTTATAACCCAAAAAGTGGTACCACCCAATGTGACGGCGAATTCTTTGTTCGCATTGGAGACGCTGGCATTCCCAACGATGGGGAGAACCTGCTGATCATCAAGAGCAGCTTCACGATCACGCCAAACGATCCGCAGGCTCCGGGGACGACCGCAACCATTACGTTTGACGTGAAGAACGCCGGGAAACTGGAACACGATACCAAACTGGCGGTGCGCTGGGAAAGCTCCCCGACGGCCACCATGCTGGACGTGAACAACTTCAAGCCGGGGGAAGTCCGCAAAATTACCGTGCCGACGCAGTATCCGCAGCAGTCGGAGGATTTTATTGCCAACATCAACCCGCATAAAGACAGGCCGGCTGACGAAACCATTTGGCCGGACAACCGCGCTGAGTGGCCGGTCAAGGTGATCGGCGGCGGGGGAGGAACCATTCCCAATCCGCCAGGTGGCGGAGGAAACTTTGACGGCGGCGAGATCGGCCTCAAGATATTCGACAGCGACGGCCGCGAGCTGCAGAAGCTGCAGGCGAATGCGGACGGTGTATGGGAACGGGAGCCGGCCAAGATCCGCGTTGAGATCGACCAAACGAAAATCAACGATGGCTTTGCTCGCGTAAAGCAGGAGATCAACCAAAACATCACCTCGTACAAGTCACAGCTGGAGCAGGCTATCAAGGGTGACGGGATCAAAGGCGTGTCTGTGACGGCGACTCCGGGATGGATCGCGGACGCGAAAAGCATGGCCGTGTACAGCCCGGCCATGCTGGACTTGAAGGTAACCGGTCCCGGCACGCCCCAACAGTGGCAGGTGAGCAGCGCGGGAACCGGCGGCGATTATGTTTACACCGGAACGGTTGTCCCGACGCAAACAACGTGGCGGCAGGTGCTAAACGCGCAGGAATACAAGGTCGAGATCAACGGGTTTGTGATCACGATGGATTACAACATCCGGTTTGACGTGTCGTATGAAAGCTGCACAGAGGACGACGACGGCAACGAAACGTGCGTTCCGCACAGCCTGACCCGAAACATGACGGGGCGTTACACGATCACGGTAAAAGGCGGGGAGCGCGAGTTTGAAGTATTTGAACCAAACGCCAGTGGGCTGCTGCGCCACACCGCAGAATGGACGGAATACCACGGGCGCGACCGATATCCGGACAGTCGTCCCAATGATTTTTACGCTGGTGAGCGCATACTGACCAGTCTTGTCCTGGAAACGCGTCACCGCCATCCGGTCAGCGGCAAATATCCGGAGATTACGGCGGCACAGGCATGGATTTCCGAAACCGGGAGGCGAAACACGCCGCTTCAGTCCACTCTGGAGTTACAGCGGTCGTCACAGACGGCATGGCAGGGGGCGTCCTATATGGTGCCCAAACTGGGCTTGAGGGAAATGGGCGTCGATACGCCCCTGATGGGAGACAAACAGCGCGGCTTTCAAAAGGATGCCAGCTACGCCGTATACTTTCACGTGCATTTTCGGTTTGGAGCGGTGAAGGGCTTTGCCTTCCCGAACAAACAGCAGTTCACCGGGCATGATCAGGCGGATTATCGGGCGCCGTTCCGCATTATCGCCAACGCCTGGGAACGCCAGGGCATTCGCAACCATACCACTCGGTAAATTTACTTGCTCCCCCTTGCTGTCTTTTTCTACCGTATAGGAAGAAACAGGCAAGGGGGTATTTTTATGGGTGGCATGTTGCGCCGGATGGCACATTTGCTGCTGCTGGCTGTTCTGATGTTGAGCAGCGTGGTTCCGCCCGGTTGGGCCAAACAGAGCACTGCGCTTTCCCATGAGGCGGGGGACAAGCCTCGCGAGAGCGAATGGACCACGCTTGCACACCAGGAGGGCGAAGGTGGAGAAGAGACGACAGCGGAGGAAGCAAAGGAAGCGGACGACTCCGATTCAGTGACGGGAGAGGAGGAGTTGGGCGCGGGTGACGTGGGAGAAGAGGGCGAAGAGGCAGAAGAAGTCGAAGACGGGATTCATGAGTCGGACGAGCAGGCGGACCGCAACCTGCAGGAACAGGAAGAGGAGTTTACCCGGCGCTTTTCCGGCAGGAAGAAGCCGTCGGAAGTGGAACTGCGGGCGCTGCCCGCGACGTACGAACTGGAGCCCAATGACACCTTTTCCAAAGCGGATTGGATGTTTGCCGGAAAGGACGCGTATGGCCGGATTGGAAAAAGCGGTGACGTGGATGTGTGGAAAATGAAAGCTCCCACAAACGGGACGATCACGTTTACGCTTTTTGATATTCCCAGCAAGACAGATTATTTTCTGTACGTGTTCGACAGCGAAGGGCGTGAGCTGGGGCGTTCTGACCAACCGCGAAGTGACAGGCAGCGGGTGGAAGACGTCGCTGTCGAAAAAAACAATTGGTACTACGTGAAAGTGGAGGGCAGCCAGGGGGCCTTTAACAAGAAAGTGTACTATCGCCTGAGGGCGGATGCCGTGGCGCAAAATGAAGGCAAGCAGGATGAGTACGAACCAAATGACACGATCAAAAACGCTCGCGAACCGGAGGACCGCGAAAACATCGTGGCCAATTTGCATCACCTTGACGATGTCGATTTCTACCGCGTGACGGTCAACCTGTCTTCCACGATCCGGGCAACGCTCAGCAATATTCCCGAGGGGATGGACCTTGACTTGTACCTGTACAACAAGGAAAACAAGCTGGTTGCCAGATCGGAAAAGGCCAAGAATGCCGACGAGCTGATTGTGTACAACGGCGACCCCGGCACCTATTTCGTAAAAGTATCGGCCAGCCGCAGCTCTGCGCTCAAGCCGCATGCCTACAAGCTGTCGATTACGACTGCGACGATTCCGGTCATTCTGATTCCGGGTATCGGCGGTTCCCGGCTGGAGGTTGAAGAGAACGGGAAAACATCGGAAATATGGCTGGGCCTGTGGGAGATGAGCGTGGGTATCAAAGATCCGCGGCACCGCAAAATCTTGTCGCTGGAACCCGTCAAGAATGGAAGCATAAACGTACAGCCCCGCCAACCAGGGATCAAAGTGTTTCCGGAGCGGGCGGATGGCGGGTTTCGCGCCATCGAATATCTGTCGTATGCTTCACTGGATGTCATCAAGAAAAAAGCGGAGCAGTATGCAAGCATGGTCAAGCATCTGGAGAAAATGGGGTACGAGAAAAACCGGACGCTTTTTGCCATGCCTTACGATTGGCGGTACAGCAACGCCGATAACGCCACTTTTTTAAAACAGAAAATAGACGAGGCTCTAAAGCGATCTGGAGCCAGTCAGGTACAGTTGGTGGCCCACAGCATGGGCGGATTGCTGGTGCGGGAGACGCTTCTGTCCAACGTGTCCTACCAGCAGAAAACAAAGCGTATCATTTACATGGGCACCCCGTTTTTGGGATCGCCCCGTGCATACCAGGCGATCAAATACGGCTACAACTTCGACATCCCTGCACTGCACGAGGAAACGGGGAAAGTCATCTCTGCATACGCTCCGGCTGTATACGAACTGCTTCCTTCCCGAAAGTACTTCGACACGGAAGCGTTTCTCAAAAAAGATGCCGTGCATTCGTACTCCTATAAAGAGTTCTTGCAAGATCGGCAGATCCGCCTGGACTATGACCCGTTGGTCAAACAAGCGGGGGAATTGCATGAAAAGTGGGACAACAAGATCATCTATGTGCCGCAGTATTCGATCATCGGAATAGGGCAAACGACGCTGTTGGGATATGTCATGAACCCGGTATCCCGTCAGTTAGAACCGTTTTTTGACAAAGGTTTTGGAGATGGGACAGTACCCTATGTGAGTGCCACCTATGCCCAAAAAGACATCAAGAAACAGTATTTCATCCTCGAGGAGCATGCCAAGCTGCCGGTTAATCCGTACGTCATCCAGCAGGTGGGCCATCTGCTGATTGGTATCGAGGATGTGCAGAAAGGAATGCGGCGGACTCCCAAGCAAACATCCTCTTACCTGTATTACATCCTGTCCCGCGAAGACGGTGAATTTCCCGAAGTGATCGTCTCCAAGTCCGGCAGGTCCATGCGGATTGATCCTGAGAAAAAAGAGGTGTGGGACGATGTGCGCGTCGAATACCACGGCAATATCGTGGTGATTCACGTGCTGGACGGCCAGCCGCTTCACTTTCAGGAAATGCCGCGTTCCAAGCACAGTTCCTCGGCCAAGTTGCTGATCCGGCGGTTTTCATCAGATGATCAGCAGGAATCGGGACGACTGTTCCGTCTTGTAGAAAACCGAATGGAACACGTGAAAGGAATAGAAATTGATGAGCGCTGACGTCATCCTCTACATCATCATGTGGATCGTTCCCGCCTGGGAATTCGGCGGACCTTTGATCGGTCTGGTAATTTCCGGATACTTGAGCCTTATTTTCGGCATCCGCATCTGGCTGATCATGGCGGTTACCTTTCTTGTGACCTTTTGTTATTTCGAATTGCGTCTCGCCGAGTATACCATGTTCAATTCCTGGGAATTTAACGCACTCATGGCGTTTCACAGTGCCTGGAACGTGGCTCTGCTGATCTGGCTGATTGGTAAAGCGGTGCGAGCAATAAGAGGAAAGCGACCGAGGAACTGACGAGTGGCTGGGCGTCAGGCACACTGTCCTCAGGATGATTCTGCTGAGCGTTGAGCGTAGCTGCAAATGGCCAGACACGCCGAAAAATTGCGCCTCACACTGTTTCCAGGTAGAATATGCTGTAAGAAACAACGGGTCAAAAGAGGGTGGATCACGTGGACATTTTTGACAGCAAATCTGGCGGTTTTACGATCGTGAGCGGAAAAACGAACGTGCACGGCGGTTATGGGCAGGGGGTGCTTGACCTGAGCGCTGTCTCCTCCGTTATCATTGACGGGGACAAGGCTTACATCGACATGGGTGCTATGCATGCAAAAAGCGCCGTGGAAAAAGGCGTCAAGTGGACGACCAACAAGGAAGAGGTGCCCAACGGCAAGCCGTATTGGGTGGTTTGGGTAACGGTTGACCGCAACGATTCGGGGCCGTATTACGCCGGGGTAACCGCCTGCTACATGGAGATTGACCGGGAGGCTCGGCGCGGATACAAAATTTTGGCCGACCATGTCAACCGAATGGACTACTCGATGAAACGGCGCATCATGGTGTCAGAGCTAAACGACACGGAAAAAGCGGCGCTGAAAAAGCTGTTGATGGAACACAACCCGGCGATGTGGGAGAATTCCAGCGAGGAACTGAAGCAGGCGTTGGCGTAAAGTTGGCGTTATAAAGCAGGACGTGCACGTGCACGGTTGAGCCTTTCGTTCGGTCCATCCTGTTGTCTGGTTGGGCGAAGCTCAGCGTGTAGACAAAGTCCGCGGCGCATGGGAGATCGGGCCCGCTCGCTCGCTTGACGCCCAGCACAGAAGCGGATGAAGTCCGCTCCAAAACGAGACGCGGGTAGGGGACAAACATCTGGGTATTTCGAGGAAGTGAGACTTGTGTCCTTGTTGATTCCCGCGTCTTCGTTTTTCCGCTGAGTCGGTCGTCAAAGGAGCTCGCTTGGCCCAACCCTTCATGCGACGCACATTGTCTTCCGCTTCGGTTGATGAACAGGCAGGCCTTTCGGCCTGGAAATCATTTTTTGTGGACGCTAACTCAATGAACCGTTTGTCTTCAGTATGGAAGCTGTAAATCTTGAACGGAATGTGAACAAATTGTGAAATCAATTGTTAGTCGTATTGAAGTCAGGTAAACTTATTTCCATAGCTGTATACATGTACACTAGGTCAGCAAACAGGAAAAGAGCCCGTCTCTCTTTTCCTGTTTGTCTTTTTTTACGAAAACGTTTGCTTCGCTGTGTTTGCTGCTGATCCGTGATGTTGTTGGAGCATTTTTCAGCGCATGTCCTGTCCGCAGATGCGTGAAACTAGGAAAGCACGGCCACACTGTTGACGGAAGGGGCGTTGAAGATGACCGACCGTATACAAGGGGGAGAGCTGCCGGGGAACGACGCTCAGGCAGGTCACGACCATTTCGTGCGGCACGGCGGCGTCCATTTTCGCACGCACGTGTCTCCCCAGGAAATCAACAACTTTGTCCGCAAGTTGCCGGCCGGAAAACGGGAGAGCCTGTTTGAAGTGCTGGATGAGCTTGACCGCGCCGGGCTGATCACCATTTGCAATGACCACGTGTTTGCCGATGGCAACGGCGTCGTGGGGGGCGGCGAAGAAGCGGCCCGCTGACGACAAAGAAGAATCAGCCCCCTGACGGCAAAGAAGGCTGTCCCCGGCAGTTTCGTTCTGCCGTGCAGGACAGCCTTTTTTTGTGCCTACTCGGTCGGTTTCCACCAACTGCCCATGCGCTGCCAGAACGAGGGGGTGTCCGGAGGCGGGAGCGGCGTGGGCGTTTCATGGTTGGGGAGGTGATCGGTGCAGTACTCCTGCGGCTCGGTACCTTTGGCAAAGTAGAACAACTGCGGGTTGGGGCAGTGCTCCGTCGCCAGCTTGCCCGATGCCGGATCGATGTACACCGACACCACCCCTGCCGGCATGTCAAACAAGGCGGGAGGCTGGTCTTTCAGCGCACTTTCCATGAACTGCGCCCAGATTTTTTTGGAGAGGTAGCCTTCGGTGACATCGTCCACTTTTTGGTTTTTGTCGTATCCCACCCAGACGGTGGTGACCAACTGCGGCGTAAATCCGCTGAGCCAGGCGTCGTAATCGGTGGAGCCGGTTTTGCCTGCGACGGGCCTGTTCAATTCGCCCGCCACCCGGTGGCCTGTGCCGCCCGGTTCAAACACGCTCTGCATCAGATTGATCAGCAGTGCCGAGGCCACCGGATCGGCCACTCTGGTTTTCTCCGGTTTTTCCTCGACGAGCACGTTTCCCTGGCTGTCCTCAATCCGGGTGATGGCAATGGGCTTCACCCGCTCCCCTTTGTTGGCGATGGTGACGTAGGCGGTGTTCAATTCAAGCGGGGAGACGAGCGACGTGCCCAGGGCCAGCGAGGGTACAGCCTGCAGCTTGCTGGTGATCCCCAGCTCGCGGGCCTGATCCACCACTTTTTGCGGGGTGAGATGGTCGATTGTCTTGACCGCGTAGATGTTGTCCGAAGTCTTGATCGCCTCCCGCATGTTGATATAGGCATGGGCGTAGCGCTCCCCAAAGTTTTTCGGGATGTAGGTCTTGCCGTTGTCGTAGGTGAACACGGTCGGTTCACTTTTCATCTGCGTCAGCGGCGTAAAGCCGTTTTGCAGGGCGGCCAGGTACAAGATCGGCTTGAACGCAGAGCCCGGCTGCCGCATGCTCAATGCCCGGTTGTACTGGCTTTTGGTGTAGTCACGTCCGCCCACCATCGCCTTGATGTGGCCGGTGGCCGGGTCCATGGCAACCAGCGCCACCTGCAGATCGGGTTTGTCTTTCGGCAGCACTTTGGCGATGATGTCTTCCGCTTTTTTCTGCATCACCGGGTCCAGGGTCGTGTGGATTTTCAGTCCTCCGTGGATAAAGGTCTCTTCGTCGATGCCGTATTTGTTCTTCACCAGGTTGGCAATGTAATCGCGAAAATAAGGGGCTTGTTCAGCCGCGGCTTCGGTGTTGCGCTCCTTTAGCTTGATCGGTTCGGCATACGCCTGCTCCGCCTGTTCCGGCGTAATGTAGCCGGAGCGGACCATGGCCTGGAGAATCACCTGCTGCCGCGATTTGGCCTTGTCAAAGTCCACGTAGGGAGAGTAGTACGACGGCCCTTTGGGGATGCCGGCCAACAAGGCGCTTTCTGCCAGCGTCAGATCCTTGGCGTCTTTGCCGAAGTACGTTTGCGCGGCGGCCTGGGCGCCGTAAGCGGAATGGCCGTAGTAGATCTGGTTCATGTACATCTCCAGGATTTCGTCCTTACTGTAATTTAGTTCCAACTGGATGGCCAACAGCGCTTCCTTTATCTTGCGCTCCCAGGTCTTGTCCATCGAGAGATACAGGTTTCGCGCCAATTGCTGCGTGATCGTGCTGGCTCCCTGCCGCTTTTCCATGTGGATCACGTCCACGTAGGCGGCCCGAGCCAGACGCAGCCAGTCGATGCCGTAGTGCTTGTGGAAGGAACGGTCTTCGATGGCGATCGTCGCCTGCACCAGGAAGGGGGAGATGTCCTTCAGCGGGACGACAAACCGGTTCTGGCCGCGGTGCAGCGTATCCAGCACCTCACCGTTGCTGGCGTAAATGGTCGTCGTCTGATTGATCGAGACTGCCGGCAGCGGCTGCGAACGAAGGTAGAGAATCAGCAGCAGGGCGGCAAACGAACAGCACAATAGGCTGAGTATGAATAATTTTATGAATTTCTTCGCCCAACGCAGATAGCGGAGCAGCGGGGCTTCCCGGATTACTTCCATGTCCTCTCTAGTCCTTTCCCCTCATATTTTTTCGAATCGGGACATACTAACCAAACGATAGGGTTACTGTCTAGTATGGGACAAACTCCGGTTGGATAAACTTAACGGCCGCGCCGGGCAGCGCGTCTCGCAAAAATTGCTTGCATTTTGGGAGGCAGCCACTATAATTTTCTTGGCAGATACGAATGGCAGCGGTCTGGACTAATTTGGCAGGGACTGGCCGCTATCTCCTGCCAAACCGGCGTCGGCCGGGGTCTTTCAATACCAATGCGGTTAGTTAAGGAGGGTACATAATCATGAACATGGAACTGTGGTACACCGAAAAACAAACGGAAAATCACGGTATTACGACAAAGATTACCGAGACGTTGTACAGCGAGAAAACCGAATTTCAACAATTGGATATCATCAACACCAAGCAGTTCGGCCGCATGCTCGTTCTCGACGGCATGGTCATGACCACTGATGTGGACGAGTTTGTCTACCACGAAATGATCGCCCACGTTGCCCTCAACACCCACCCGAACCCGAAAAAGGTGCTCGTCGTGGGCGGTGGCGACGGCGGTGCCATTCGCGAAATCGTCAAACACCCCTCCGTGGAAAAAGCCGTATTGGCGGAAATTGACGGTGGCGTGATCGAGGCCAGCAAAAAGTTTTTCCCGGCCATCGCCAGTGAGCTGTCCGGTAATCCGAAAGTGGACGTGCAGGTGATCGACGGCATCAAGCACATTCACGACCACAAAGGCGAGTACGACGTGATCATGGTCGACTCCACCGAGCCGGTCGGACCGGCTGTAGGCCTGTTTGAGAAAGGATTTTACCAAGGCATTTACGACGCGTTGAAACCGGATGGCATCATGGTGGCGCAGACCGAGTCCCCGTGGTTCAACCGCGACTTGATCAAACGCGTGTTCAAGGATATTAAATCGATTTTCCCGATCACCCGTCTGTATACGTGCAGCATCCCGACCTATCCGTCCGGCCTGTGGAGCTTTACGATCGGCTCCAAACAGTACGATCCGCTGGAAGTGGATGCGAGCAAGATCAAGGATTTGAACACCAAGTACTACAATGCGGAGGTTCACTACGCCGCGTTCAAGCTGCCCAACTTCGTGGCCGAGCTGACCCGCGACTAAGGATTGGGAGGAAGAAACAAGATGCGTTTTGACGAAGCGTATTCCGGCAACGTCTTTATCCGCAGCCATGGCAGCTACGAGGAGAGCCAGGCGGTCATCTACGGTATGCCGATGGACTGGACGGTCAGTTTCCGTCCCGGTTCCCGTTTCGGCCCGGCCCGCATCCGCGAGGTCTCGATTGGTCTGGAAGAGTACAGCCCGTATCTGGACAGACTGCTGGAAGACGTAAAGTATTTCGATGCGGGGGATATTCCCCTGCCGTTTGGCAACGTGGAGGGCAGCCTGGATGCGATCCGCACGTTTGTCAGCAAAATTTTGGCGGACGGCAAGTTTCCGATCGGTCTGGGCGGCGAACACCTGGTGACCTGGCCGGTAATTCAGGCTGTGTACGAAAAGTACAAGAGCGACCTGGTCATCTTCCACTTTGACGCCCACACCGACCTGCGCGACCATTACGAGGGGTATGAGTACTCCCACTCCACGCCGATCAAAAAGGCGTGCGATCTGATCGGCGGCAAAAACGTCTATTCGTTTGGCATCCGCAGCGGGATGAAGGAAGAGTTTGAGTGGGCGAAAGAAAACATGCACCTGTACAAGTACGACGTGCTGGAGCCGGTCAAACAGGTGCTGCCGACGATTGGCAACCGCCCGATCTACCTGACGATCGACATCGACGTGCTTGACCCTGCATACGCGCCGGGTACCGGCACGACCGAGGCGGGCGGCATCACCTCCCGCGAACTGCTGGAGACCATCCACTACATGGCGAAAAACGGCGCCAACGTGATCGGCTGTGACCTGGTGGAAGTGGCACCGGTCTACGATCACAGCGAGATGACCCAGATTGTGGCGTCCAAGATCGTGCGCGAGCTGATTCTGGGCTTTGTAAAATAACAGACGGTACCACAAGCGTCCCCGGTTTCACACTGGGGGCGTTTTTTTGTCGGATGGGGCGGAAGCACACGTGATGACGGGCGTTTGGGGGTCTATTATAAAACTTTTTTATTTACAAAATTAAAAATATTGCGTATGATAGTGGCAAATCCTTCCACATGCAGTTCAGGGGGCGCATTCCATGAGAGAAGTGTTTGCCAACCGTCAGTTTCGCAAGCTGTTTTTTTCCAACCTGTTTTCCGGCTTTGGTCAGGGAATGACCATGATCGGCATTGCCTGGTACTTGGTGGAAACGACCGGATCAGCCGAGCTGCTCGGCTCCACCATGTTTGTCTCGGCTGTGCTGATGTTTGTGGTCGGCCCGTACATCGGCACGTTGATCGACCGTTTTTCCCGCAAACGGATGCTGCTGGCGGAGCATGTGATCGGCATTGCCGTGCTGGCCGCCCTCGCGATGTGGGGCTTTTTCGGTCCGTATACCAAGTGGATGCTGGTCGCCGTCTACCTGGTGACGACCCTGATGTTTCAGATTCATTACCCGTCGCAGTCGGCGCTTGTCCAGGAAATGTTTGAGCCGCGGCACTACAACGACATCAACAGCCTGCTGGAGATTGAGGGACAGACGTCGTCCGTGCTGGCCGGGGGGATCGCAGGGTTTCTCCTGGAGGCATACGGGCTGCATGTCGTTTTGCTGATTAACGCCTGTACGTATCTGGCAGCCTTCGGTCTCATGGCCACCATGGCCTACACCTTTACCCTGGAGCGGGAAGTCCGGAACAACAGCGGGGTCAACTGGGTGGGCCAACTGCTCCAAAGCTGGCATTACATACGGGAAAAACGGGGCTTTCTCCTGTTTGGCATCGCGGCGTTGATGCCGTTTATTGCGGTGATGGCCGGCAACTTGTTGAAGCCTGTTTACGTGAATCAGACCTTGAAAGCGGACGTGACGGTGTTTTCGCTCGGAGAAACGGCATACGCCATCGGCGCGGTGGCGGCCGGATTCCTGGTTGCTGCCGTGACAAGGAAGTACGGCCAGGTTCCGGCGATGGTTGGCAACACGCTGCTGTTTGCTGTCGTCATGGCAGTCATGGTGGCGCTGCCCTACGGATGGGCCCTGATTGGCGCCTACATGGTGTTCGGCTGGTGCAATGCTTCTGTCCGGCTTATCCGGCAGTCGCTGTACATGACGGTCGTGCCGAAGCCGTTCATGGGACGGGTCATGAGCTTTTTCAATTCACTCGGGATGATGATGCGCTTGCTCCTGATCGGCGTGTTTACGTGGATGATTGACCGGACCGGGGCCGGGATGGGGTACCTCGTGCTCGCCGGACTGCTGCTGCTCGCCGCCGTCGGGATTGTGGGAACGATGCGCCATCTGCTGGATGAGCAGTCCGGTCAGTCGGCGGTTGCAACAAAAGAGCGATGAGGCGTACAATGGACGGGTACAAGCAGAACGGGAAGTGAGGACGATCCATGCAAGACGTGCTGATCACCCTGACCGCCAGACAGCGCACGGGAGGAGATTGGGAGGAAACAATCTATCGCTATGCCGGCCGATGCGTGGAAAAGACAGGCGGCTGGTATCTGACGTACAAGGAGCAGCTGGAAGGGGCCGGCGAGGTGAGCACGACGCTGAAGCTGGCAGACGGGACGGTCACCCTGCTGAGACAGGGCGACGTGCAGACGAAACAGCAGTTTCAGCAGGGCATGAGCCACCAGACGACCTACCGCAGTCCCTACGGGCTGTTTTCGATGGAGACCCATACACGCAAGCTGCGCATCCGGCATGAGCAGGGAAGGCCGGTCCAGGTAAGAGTAGCTTACCAGCTGTGGCTGAACAGCCAGTATATCGGCGAGCACGAACTGACGCTGAATGTGGAGTGGCCCTCCGCGACACACTGAACAAATCAAGCGGTCATAACCAACCATTGGCGATAATCTTGTGCAAACTGGTGTACTTGGAGTAAAATGATGCTAGAAAACACAAGCAGCAGAAAGGTTGCAAGCAATCGCCTGCGACCAGGCTGGTACCGTTGGTGGAAAAGAATCACAAAGGTCGGCAAACCGATGCGATTCTTTTTGGGCCAAGCGTGGTATGATAGGAACAGCAGATGCATATGGTAAAAAAGGCTACAGATGAGGCGACATCTGCAGCCTTGTACAATAGCTGCTCCCTTTACGGGATCGGCTCAGAATTTGACCGAAGTGACCTCCGGTTCTCAACTCAAGGGGAGGTCACTTCTTTTTTTGCGTCAAAGCAACAATCGCCACGACGAGACTCAGCAGGCCGACAATAAAGCCGCCGAACTGAATCATCAGGCTCATGGTTTCGTGCGTTATTGCCATGCTCTCACCTCCCCCGTTTCCGACGTGGGAGATGAGCCGACCACCCTTGAGGAGCCGATGTCTATGAGTATAGCATAATTTTCCGCTGCGGAGCATGGATCAACAGAAGGGGGAAATAACGTGCACGGCATGGAGTGATGGGCCAGGCTCGTTCGCTATAGCCGGTCGGGGCGGTTTTTTCGTACAATAAGGGTAATTCACACAAGGAAAGGGGAGGGGCATCGTGGGGTTTGCACTCGCAACCGGTGGCATGGCCGGCCTCGTTCTGGCCGCGTTTCTGGCTTTGGGAGACGGACTGTTTCAAACGTCGACGCTCTCCGTCCTGATTGACGTCAGCTATGTCCCCGGCCTGGAGGGACTGCCGTCCGTGGTCGAGCTGTTGGTCCACCTGTTGGTCAGTGCAATCGTCGCGTTTTTCATGATGTACTTTTATCCCCGAACCCGCGGCGAGCGGAGAATCAAATATCTGTCGTACTGGGTGCTCGCCTTTGCTGCGGCCTATCTGCCATTTAGTCTGCTCAGCGGCGCGGCCGTGTCGTGGGCAGATTTTTTCCTCTGGCTGCTGGGCCATCTGCTTTACACGCTGATCATCGCGGTGCAGGCGGAACGGCAGCGGTGACTGCCGAAAATTCGGCACAGTGATGATTTTTTGGCAGTTTGTTCGAAAGGAGGCTGTTACACTCCATGCCGATGTCGGAAACGGTGGAAATGCTGCAGGCCATCCTGGGAACGATCGATGAGGGAATCCACGTCGTTGATGCGAACGGCATTACCATTTATTACAATCACGTGGCGGCCAGACTGGACGGGCTGACGCCTGACGAAGTGCTGGGAAAGCCGCTGCTGGAGGTGTTTCCCTCGCTGGACCGTCACTCCAGCACACTGCTGAGGGTCATTGCGAGCGGCGAACCGATCTACGACCAGCCGCAGACCTACACCAACTGGAGAGGGATGCGGGTGGAGACGATCAATACGACGCTGCCCGTGCGGGTGGGCAATCGGCTGGTCGGGGCGGTCGAGGTGGCCAAGGATATCCGCAAGCTGAAAGAGCTGTCAGAGCGGCTGCTCGACCTGCAGGCGCAGATCAGCAAGCCGAAGCGGGCCAAGCGGAGCAAGCTGGACGGGGACGGGCTTTCCTTTCAGTTTGCCGATATCCTGACACAAAACGAACAGATGATGCGGTTAAAAGACCGCGCGAGAAAGGCGGCCCGCACTTCATCTCCGGTATTGATCTACGGAGAGACGGGGACGGGGAAGGAACTGTTCGTCCAGTCGATCCACCAGGCGTCGTCCCGCTGCGGCAAGCCGTTTATTGCGCAAAACTGCGCGGCCCTGCCGGCTTCGCTGCTGGAAAGCCTGCTGTTTGGCACGACCAAGGGCAGCTTTACCGGAGCAGACGACAGACCGGGACTGTTTGAACTGGCGGATGGCGGGACGCTGTTTCTCGACGAGTTGAACAGCATGCCGCTGGACCTGCAGGCAAAACTGCTGCGCGTGCTGCAGGACGGGCAAATCCGGCGGATCGGCAGCAGCAGCGCCGTACGTGTCGACGTGCGGGTGATCGCTGCCGTCAATGAACCGCCGCTGGAGTTGGTTCGGCGCGGCGCGCTGCGATTGGACCTGTACTACCGCATCAACGTGGTCTCCTTTGAGCTGCCGCCGCTGCGGGAGCGCAGGGAGGACGTGGACCTGCTCGTCCGCCATTTCCTCGACAAATACAATCGCCGTTTTCACATGCAGGTGCAAAACATCAGTCCGGAGGTGGCCGACCTGTTCAGGCAGTACGACTGGCCCGGCAACGTTCGCGAACTGGAGCACGTGATCGAGGCGGCGATGAACATGGTGGAGGGAGCAGTGATTGAACGGGAACACCTGCCGCCGTACTTGGCGGAGCGTTCGCTGGTGAACGGTCCGGGCGAGACCGGACCAGGGGAGATCGGATCGGCCATCCCTCCTATCGAGGCGTGGGCGGCAAAACAGCGCACGCTGCCGGAGGTGCTGCGGGAGGTGGAGGAACGGTGCATTGCCGATGCGCTGAAATCCACTGGCGGCAACGTGCTCAGGGCGGCACGGCTGTTGGGCATCCCCCGGCAGACGCTGCAGTACAAACTCTCGCAGCGGGGAGCAGGCGAACGGTAAGTGCCGAATTTTCGGCAGTCCAAAAACTCCTACAGATGGAAAATCTGCTTGCCAATGCTTTATTTTCTATATTCAAAATCTTTTGATTTGATTGGCACGACTGTTGCATTCCCTTTGTTGTTGAGGAATACACGCGTATCTTCACACAACGCAAAGGGGGATGACAAGGATGACGGTTACAGCCAAACGTGACTGGCGCCAGATCGAAATGTGGAAAGACGTCACCGAAGAACAATGGAACGACTGGATGTGGCAGCTCACCCACACCATTCGGACTGTAGATGAATTGAAACAGGTGATCAACCTGACACCGGAGGAGGAAGAGGGTGTACGCATTTCCAACCAGACCATCCCGCTCAACATCACGCCCTATTACGCCATGCTGATGGACCCGGACGATCCGAAAGATCCGGTCCGCATGCAGTCCGTTCCGCTTTCCTCCGAGATGGTTCGGACCAAATACGACATGGAAGACCCGCTGCACGAGGACACTGATTCACCGGTGCCGGGCCTGACGCACCGGTATCCGGACAGGGTGCTGTTTTTGGTCACCAACCAGTGTTCGATGTACTGTCGTTACTGTACGCGCCGCCGCTTCTCCGGCCAGATCGGCATGGGCGTGCCGAAAAAGCAGCTGGACGCCTGTATCGACTACATCCGCCGTACGCCGGAAGTGCGCGACGTGCTCCTCTCCGGGGGCGACGGTCTGCTGATCAACGACCGCATCCTGGAGTACATTTTGAGCAATTTGCGGGCCATCCCGCACGTGGAGATCATCCGCATCGGCACGCGCGCTCCGGTGGTGTTCCCGCAGCGGATCACGGAAAACCTGTGCAACATCCTGAAAAAATACCATCCCATATGGCTCAACACGCACTTTAACCACCCGAAGGAGATTACCCCGGAAGCGAAGCGGGCCTGCGAAATGCTGGCCAACGCCGGCGTGCCGCTCGGCAACCAGTCGGTTATCCTGGCGGGCATCAACGATTGTCCGAATACGATGAAAAAGCTGGTGCACGAGCTGGTCAAGATTCGCGTACGGCCGTACTACATCTACCAGTGCGACCTGTCCGAGGGGATCGGCCACTTCCGCGCGCCGGTCAGCAAAGGGATCGAGATCATCGAACACCTGCGAGGCCATACCTCCGGCTATGCGGTGCCGACGTTCGTGGTGGACGCGCCGCATGGCGGCGGCAAAATTCCCGTCATGCCCAACTACATCATTTCGCAGTCGGCCGACAAAGTGGTGCTGCGCAACTTTGAGGGCGTGATTACCTCGTATCCCGAGCCGAAAAACTACCACGCCCACGACGAGGAGAATTGCGAGTACTGTCAGGCTGCCAAGGGCAAAGCCGTCGGCATCGCCGCGCTGATGAGAGACGAAGCCGACAACCTGGAGCCGGCTGACCTGCCGCGCAACAAGCGGATTCAGGCGACCAAGATCAAATCGCTGGCAGACATCCGGCAGGAACAAAAAGAAAAGAAATTGCAGAAAGAACAAGAACACAAAGAGGTGTCCGGCAAATAGGCCGGATGGACCGCATAGGCTGACAAGGCCGCCAGGGAAGCCAGGGTTGCTGGCATTCTCTGGCGGCTGTTTGCGTGGAGGAGATTTGCAGGTGACGAATGGGAGCAATCTGTGTTAATATCAGGGCAGACGATTCTGAACGAACGCTCAGTCTGGACAGGCTGCCGCGGTTTGACAAGCGTTTGTGTAGGAATCAACATAATGAGTGAATAGTCATTCATTTTTTCTTGCGATTCTGATAAGATAGAAAAAAACGGACGAACATGAAAAGGGGGAGAAGACCTTGCTGGCCTTGCTCAATCTGATCGCGTTTTTCCTGGTGCTCGCTTACGGTCTGTACCTGGTCTGCCACGTCCTGTACAGCCGGTATCTGTTTATCAAACTGGGCAAAAAGCCGGACGTCAAGGACGACTTCGGCACGCGCCTGAATTTGCTGCTGGAAAACGTCGTCTTTCACAAAAAGCTGTTGAAGGACAAAAAGAGCGGCATCATGCACGTCGTCATGTTTTACGGCTTCATTATCCTGCAGTTTGGCGCCATTGAACTGATCGTGAAAGGTCTGGTGAAGGGCTTTGAACTGCCATTTGGCAGCGCTCACAAGTACTTCAGCCTGATGCAGGAGATCACTGTCTTTCTGATTCTCGCGGCAGTCAGCTACGCGTTCTACCGCCGGTATATCGAAAAGCTGAAGCGGCTGAAGCGCGGATTCAAATCGGGACTGGTGCTGCTGTTCATTTCCACGCTGATGGCAACAGTTTTGTTCTCACTCGCGTTTGAGCAGCTCTGGTTGGGGCACGAACCGTCCGGCTACGCGCCGTTTTCCTCGCTGATCGCGATGGCGTTCGCCGGCATCCCCAATACCGCGGCGGCCGCGCTGTTCTACGTGTTCTGGTGGCTGCACCTGCTGATCCTTTTGGCCTTCGCCGTGTACGTGCCGCAGTCCAAGCACGCTCACCTGATTTTTGCGCCGATCAACGTCTGGTTCAAAAAACTGGACCCGCCCGGCAAACTGTCCAAAATCGACTTTGAAGACGAGACGCAGGAAGTGTTTGGGGTCGGCCGGATTGAGGATTTCACCCAGACGCAGCTGATCGACCTGTACGCCTGTGTGGAGTGCGGTCGCTGCACCAGCATGTGTCCCGCCTCCGGCACCGGCAAGATGCTCTCCCCGATGGAATTGATCACCAAGATGCGGGATCATTTGACGGAAAAAGGAGCGGCGATCACCTCCCGCACGCCGTGGATGCCGAGCTTCGCCTTTACCGGCTCGACCGCCAACCAACTGGCGCTGCAGGCGTCGGAAGTGGCGGCGGCGTCCGAGGGAGCGACCGCAGTCGCCTACGAGAAAAACCTGATCGGCGACGTGATTACCGAGCAGGAGCTGTGGGCCTGCACCACCTGCCGCAACTGTGAGGATCAGTGCCCGGTGATGAACGAGCACGTGGAAAAAATCATCGACATGCGCCGCTACCTGGTGATGACTGAGGGCAGCATGCCGCAAGAGGCGCAGCGGGCGCTGAACAACATCGAGCGGCAGGGCAACCCGTGGGGCATCAACCGCAAGGACCGACTGAAGTGGATCGAAGGGCTGAACGGCCAATACGACGTGCCGACCGTGCAGCAGGTGGAGGAATTCGAGTATCTGTTCTGGGTCGGCTCGATGGGCTCGTTTGACAACCGCAGCCAGAAGATTACGCAGGCGTTTGTCAAGCTGATGCACGAAGCCGGGGTAAGCTTTGCCATTCTCGGCAACGAGGAGAAAAACTCCGGTGACACCGCTCGCCGCATCGGCAACGAGTTTCTGTTCCAGCAGCTCGCCCAGGAGAACATCGCGCTGTTCCAGGCTTACGGCGTGAAGAAGATCGTCACCTGCGACCCGCATGCCTACAACACCTTTAAAAACGAGTACCCCGAGTTCGGCCTGGAGGCGGAGGTGTATCACCACTCCGAGCTGCTCGCCCAGTGGGTCAAGGAAGGACGTCTGAAGCCGACCAAGGAAGTAAAGGAGCGCATCACTTACCACGACTCCTGTTACCTGGGCCGCTACAACGAGATTTACGACAAGCCGCGTGAGATCCTCACGGCGATTCCAGGCGTGGAGATTGTGGAAATGAAGCGGAGCGGCTGCGACAGCATGTGCTGCGGTGCCGGCGGCGGCCTGATGTGGATGGAGGAGCACGAAGGCACCCGCATCAACGTGGCGCGCACCGAGCAGGCGCTGGAAGTAAATCCGACGGCCATCGCCAGCGCGTGTCCGTACTGTTTGACAATGATGAACGACGGCATCAAGATGAAAGAAATGGAGGATCAGGTCAAAACCCGCGACATTGCCGAGATTCTCGCCGATGCCTTGTGATTTTGAAGAGTGTTTTTGGTGTGCTAATCCCTGCCCTGTCTAAGGGTGGGGATTTTTTTGCATAAAACGCAATAATAGGGGGTATCAATCGTTTCTCTTTTTTACCTAGTAAGTGAAAACGACAATGACCGGTCTAAAGTCGTTTATCTACTAGCTAAAGGAGAGAATATGATGGCGTTGATACCAATTCCAACAGAACCTGTTAAAGTTGATGGTGTTCGAGATACTTATGTAGACTTGAATCCAAATACCGATCCCAATGATAAAGTACAAGCTTTCGTTGATGCGTTCAAACGAGTTGCCGAAGATGCTAGCGATGAATGTTATGGCTTGCCTGTTGAGGTAATCCTCGCTATGTGGGGAGGAGAATCAGGATGGGGTGCAAGTAAAACACAACGAAACAATCAAAATTGGTCAAACATGAAATATGTAAGTAGTTCCAATCCACCAGGAAACTATGGCAAAGGAGAAGGCGGATGGGCTGCTTATATCGGTCGCAGTACCCATGCTAACTCCTTTGCGCGGTTCTTTAAAGAAAATAGCCGATACTCTGCGTTAATCAATTATTTGAAAAGCACAAACAACCCCAGTTCAGAAAAATGCATACGATACATCGCGGATGCCGGGTATGGCGGCTCCGACCATGATCAATACTATGATGAAGTAATGGGGTATCTGGAAACACTCCGCAGACGAAGCAATCTGTAGTTTGGAAAGAAGCACCATGTATATGGTGCTTCTTTGTTATAGTCCCGTGTGCAGAGCTAAATGTAGATCGATTTCTTTTTTCACCCAGCCGCCATAATCTTTAACCTGATAGATCTTCCATTCATCCAGATTATGCGGGTTCTGCACACCGACAAAGGCGTCATTTGGATTCTGCGGATCAAGATAAATCACGATATCCTTTCGAGGGAATTCATTTACCCCGCTTTCCGGAATGAAGGGCTTTTGGACAATTCTTATGTACACTTTGTCATATTGACTTGTTCCTTCTTCCAGTTTTTCTTGCAGGAATGGCAGTTTTTGCTCGTCCCCCAATTCCTCGCCGTCTCTTCGATAAGCAAACCTGTACAAATCTTTGGCATTCACAAGAATCCCCATGCAGCGCGAAGGATTCTCGAAAACAAAACGATCATGCCCTCTTTGCACCACAAGCTTTTCCACTTCTTCAGCCTGTGAATCCACTGAATGTGGCGCCGATACCTGCTCATGATTATGTTCTCCCTGGGAAGAAACGGCACTGCACCCGCTTGCGATTCCGAGCAATATGAGGAAAAGAATACATTTTTTCATGTATGCCGCACACCTTTCCATCGCCCTTTGTTTAGATACTATATTGGACGAGTGAAATTCCAATAAGTTTCATATTTTGGAAAACCGTGCATCTATCAAGCGAAAACATTCGAAAAAACCGGATGTTTTACTAACAGGAAATTTACCTAGAGAACAGGGGGGATTCGATGGAAAATCAGTCAATGTTTGATTACTATCGCCAAATGTTAAAACGGATCGCATGGAGATTACAGTATCAAGCAAATAAAGTATATCGCCATGAAAGCGTGCTTGAGGATGTATGGACAAAAGAACACAAGGGATTGGTAGTATCAGATCTATTTGTTAAGGAGTTGCTCAGTAGCCTTCCTGATAGAGGACGTTTTATCCTTCAAAAGGTGGTGATTGAAGGCATACCTGAAAGAGAAGTGGCGAAGCAACTTAATATTTCACAGAAACGAGTAAATGTTTGCAAAACAAAGTATTTACAGCAGCTACGTCAAAAACTCATTTCTGATTGACAGCGGGACTATACGGAACCAACAGCCCCTTGGATTTTGCGCTCCCATACAGCGTCAGAAAGGCAAGCGGGATGCCCGTCCGGCAACGAATGGCTGCCGGACTGACAAGAAAAGTCAGGCGTCCTTTTTTTCGTATTACATTGACTATTCAGACGGGAGACGGCAAAATGAAAGTAAGCAAAAATGAGCGATCGCTCGATCATTTTGTAATGAATGCCATGCAGCGAGGAGGAGCCGAGATGAAAACAGTAATTGCGGGGGCGGCACGCACCCCGTTTGGCAAGTTCGGCGGCGCGCTGAAAGACGTTTCCGCAGTTGATCTGGGGGCCATTGCGATCAAGGAAGCACTCAAGCGGGCCGGCGTGTCCGGCGAGCAGGTGGACGAAGTGATCATGGGCATGGTCGTACAGGCGGGAGCGGGGCAGGTGCCCTCCCGTCAGGCGGCCCGCAAGGCGGGACTGCCGTGGAACGTGGCCAGCCAGACCATCAACAAGGTGTGCGCTTCCGGGATGAGGGCGGTCACCATGGCCGACCAGATCATCCGCGCCGGAGACGGGCAGATCATCGTGGCTGGCGGCATGGAGAGCATGAGCAGTGCGCCGTATGCACTGCCCAACGCGCGGTACGGCCTGCGCATGGGCGATGCGGTTGTGCGCGACCTGATGATGTACGACGGGCTGACCTGCCCGTTTGATCAAGTGCCGATGGCCGTCCACGGCAGCAACGTGGCGGAGGAGTACGGCATCACCCGCGAGGAGCAGGACCGTTGGGCGCTGCGCAGCCAGCAGCGAGCGGCCAGGGCGATGGCGGCCGGTCTGTTCGACGAGGAAATCGTGCCGGTGCCGGTACCGCAGAAAAAGGGCGATCCACTCCTCGTCACCAAAGACGAGGCGCCGCGTCCCGACACCACGCTGGAGGTGCTGGCCAAACTGCCGCCGGTGTACAAAAAGGACGGCACGATTACCGCCGGCAACGCGCCTGGCATCAACGACGGCGCGGCAGCGATGGTGCTGATGGCGGAGGACAAGGCGGCCGAATTGGGGATTCGCCCGCTGGCAGTCATTCTGGGTCACGCGCAGGTGGGCGCGGAGGCGCCGTACATCGCCACCACGCCGGGACTGGCGATCCAAAAGCTGCTGGAAAAGACCGGCACGCGGCTGGACGAGATCGATCTGTTTGAAGTGAACGAGGCATTTGCCGCCGTTATCCTGACCAGCGCCAAGATCGTCGGTTGGGACGAAGAAAAGGTAAACGTCAACGGCGGGGCGATCGCGCTCGGCCATCCGATCGGGGCGAGCGGGGCGCGAATTATCATGCACCTCGTGTACGAACTGCGGCGCCGCGGGGGCGGGTTGGGCGTTGCCGCCATTTGCAGCGGAGCGGCCCAGGGAGACGCGGTTCTGATCAAGGTGTTCTAGTCTCTGCGGGGACCGGTTGCGTTTGGACGGGTGAATAAAAGGCATTGTTGCGAGGAAGGGGACGTGTTTATGAACATTCAAACGATCATGGTCGTAGGTGCGGGACAGATGGGCAGCGGCATCGCCCAGGTGGCGGCGCAGGCCGGTTTTCGGGTGATTCTCCACGACATCCGGCAGGAATTTGTGGACCGCGGCCGGCAGACGATTGAGAAAAATCTGGCCCGCAGCGTGGAAAAAGGCAAAATGAGTGCGGAAGACAAAGAGGCGGTGCTGGCCCGCCTGACCCTCTCCGTCGATCTGACGGATGGCCGTGACGCAGACTTTGTGGTGGAAGCGGTTACGGAAAACATGGGCGTGAAAGCGGAGATTTTCCGCCAGCTGGACGAGATCTGCCCGGCGCACACGGTGCTGGCCAGCAACACCTCCTCGCTGCCGATTACGGAAATCGCTGCCGTGACCAAACGGCCGGAAAAAGTAATCGGCATGCATTTCATGAACCCGGTGCCGGTGATGAAGCTGGTCGAGATCATCCGCGGCCTGCAGACGGCGGACGAGGTGTATCAGTTGACGGAGGACCTGGCCAAACAGATGGGCAAAGTACCGGTCAGCGTCAACGACTTTCCCGGATTCGTCTCCAACCGCGTGCTGATGCCGATGATCAACGAGGCGATCTACTGCGTGTACGAAGGCGTGGCCGAGCCGGAAGCAATTGATGAGGTGATGAAGCTGGGCATGAACCATCCGATGGGGCCGTTGACGCTGGCCGACTTCATCGGGCTGGATACCTGCCTGTACATCATGGAAGTGCTGTACGAAGGTTTCGGCGACTCCAAATACAGGCCGTGCCCGCTGCTGCGCAAGTACGTCAAGGCTGGCTGGCTCGGCCGTAAATCGGGACGAGGCTTCTACGTCTACAACTAGAATCTGTACGCGGCAAAGAGGGAGGACGCGATGGATTTCCGATTTAGCGAAGAGCATGAGATGATGCGCCGGATGGTGCAAGATTTTGCCCAAAAGGAGATCGCTCCGTTCGTTCCCGTCATGGAAGAGACGGAACAGTTTCCCCGCCACATCGTGAAAAAAATGGGGGAAACCGGCTTGATGGGCATTCCGGTACCGGAAGAATGGGGCGGAGCTGGCGCTGACTTCATCTCGTACATTCTGGCCATTCACGAGATTTCCAAAGTAAGCGCCACCGTGGGCGTGATTCTCTCCGTGCACACCTCTGTCGGCACCAATCCGATCCTGTATTTCGGAAGCGACGAGCAAAAGCGAAAGTACCTGCCCAAGCTGGCCAGCGGCGAATACCTCGGTGCGTTTGCGCTGACCGAGCCGCAGGCGGGATCGGATGCGGGCAATATCCGCACGACGGCCGTCCGCAAAGGGGATGAATACATCCTCAACGGCAACAAGGTGTTCATCACCAACGGCGGCGAGGCGGACGTATACATCACATTTGCCGTGACCGACCCGTCCCAGGGGCGAAGGGGCATCTCCGCGTTTATCGTGGAAAAGGATACGCCAGGCTTTATCGTCGGCAAAAAGGAAAAGAAGATGGGGCTGTTTGGTTCCAATACGACGGAACTGATTTTCGACAACGCGCGGGTGCCGGCCGAAAACCTGCTCGGGCAGGAAGGCATTGGATTCAAGATTGCCATGGCCAACCTCGACTATGGCCGGATCGGCATCGCCGCGCAGGCGCTGGGCATCGCGGAAGCAGCCGTTCAGTACGCGACCGATTACGCCAAGGAACGGAAGCAATTCGGCCAGCCGATTATCAAGCAGCAGGCGGTCGCCTTCAAGCTGGCCGACATGGCGACGCGGGCGGAAGCGGCGCGGCTGCTGGTCTACCGGGCCGCCTTCCTGCGCAGCCGCGGGCTTGCGTGCGGCATGGAAGCGTCCATGGCCAAAAAGTTTGCCTCCGACGCGGCGATGATAAACGCCACTGAGGCGGTGCAGATCTTCGGCGGATACGGGTACACCCGGGAGTACCCGGTGGAGCGGCTGTTCCGCGACGCCAAGGTGACGCAAATCTACGAGGGCACCACCCAGATTCAGCACATTGTGATCGCCAAACATCTGCTGTCCACTTGAGAAACGGGACGCACGAATAACCATGACGCAGGGGAGTGGGGAACATGAATTTTCATCTGACGGAAGAGCAGGAAATGCTCCGCAAAATGATTCGCGACTTCGCGGAGAACCAGGTGGCGCCGACAGCGGCGGAGCGCGATGAGGAAGAGCGCTTTGACCGGTCCATTTTTGAACAGATGGCGGAGCTGGGGCTGACCGGCATTCCCTGGCCGGAGAAGTACGGCGGCGCGGGAGCCGACTACCTCAGCTACGTGCTCGCCGTGGAGGAGCTGTCCCGCGTGGACGCGTCCATCGGTGTCACGCTGTCCGCCCACGTTTCGCTGGCGAGCTGGCCGATTTACAAGTTCGGCACGGAAGAACAGAAGCAGAAGTACCTGCGGCCGCTGGCGGAAGGCAAAAAGCTGGGCGCTTACTGCCTGACCGAGCCCGGCTCCGGGTCCGACGCTGCCGGGATGCGCACCACTGCCGTGCGCGACGGCGATCACTACGTGCTAAACGGCTCCAAGATTTTTATCACCAACGCGGGCGAGGCGGAGATTTACATCGTCTTTGCCTTGACCAATCCGGAGCTGAAGCACAAGGGAATCACCGCCTTTATCGTGGAAAAAGGCATGCCCGGCTTTACGATGGGCAAAAAGGAAAAGAAGCTGGGGATTCGCTCGTCGCCGACGCTCGCCGTCAACTTTGAGGACGTCCGCGTTCCCGTGGAAAACGTGCTCGGTGAAGAAGGACAGGGCTTCAAGATCGCGATGATGACGCTGGATGGCGGGCGCAACGGCATCGCCGCCCAGGCGCTGGGCATCGCGCAGGGGGCGTTTGATCACGCGCTGGCGTACGCCAAGGAACGGCACCAGTTCGGCAAACCGATCGCGTCGCTGCAGGCGATTCAATTCAAGCTGGCCGACATGGCGACGAAAATCGAGGCGGCTCGACTGCTCACCTACCAGGCGGCATGGCTGGAAGACCAGGGGCTGCCCTACGGCAAGGCATCGGCGATGTCCAAGGTATTTGCCGGCGATATCGCCATGGAAGTGACGACGGAGGCGGTGCAGATCTTTGGCGGCTACGGGTACACCCGCGAGTATCCGGTGGAACGCTTCATGCGCGACGCCAAGATCACTCAGATTTACGAAGGAACCAACGAGATTCAGCGAGTTGTCATCAGCAACTACCTGCTGAAAGAGTAAGATGCAGCACAGTACAGGGCGAGAAGAGGGCTTTTCATGCACGAGATCACACGGCGCATCCTGGCGGGCGACGCGCGCGGGGCAGCCCGCGCCATCACC
The DNA here is from genome assembly GCF_018195675.1 of Brevibacillus sp. NL20B1. Taxonomy (NCBI): domain Bacteria; kingdom Bacillati; phylum Bacillota; class Bacilli; order Caryophanales; family Paenibacillaceae; genus Brevibacillus; species Brevibacillus sp. NL20B1. Next base: position 91,585 of record NZ_JAGTPT010000010.1, on the reverse strand, counting down.
TGCATCGAAAACGATTATCCGGAGCGGTCGCAGATCCTGCGGGAACTGTTTCCTCACACCGGCCGGGCGAAGCTGATCGGCATTACCGGGACGCCGGGCGCGGGCAAAAGCTCGCTGGTGGACTGTCTGATCAGCTACCTGCGCACATTGGGGTTGAAAATCGGCGTGGTGGCGGTTGATCCGACCAGCCCGTTTACCGGCGGCGCGCTTCTGGGCGACCGCGTGCGGATGCAGAACCACGCGCTGGACAGCGGTGTGTTTATCCGCAGCATGGGGACGCGGGGCAGTCTCGGCGGCCTTTCCCGCAACACGCGGGACGCCGTGCGGGTGCTGGACGCGTACGGCTGTGACGTCATCCTGATCGAGACGGTCGGGGTAGGGCAGTCGGAGCTGGACGTGATGACCATCGCTGATACGACGGTGGTGGTGCTTACTCCCGGCGGAGGCGATTCGGTCCAAGCGTTCAAGGCGGGCATCATGGAGATTGCCGATCTGTTCGTGATCAACAAAGCCGATCTGCCGGGCGTGGAAAAGCTGCGGATCGAAGTGGAACAGATGCTGGATCTGGCCAAGCATGACGCGCCTTGGCGTCCGCCGATCGTCCAGACGGTCTCCACGCGCGGCCAGGGAATGGCTGAGCTGTGGGAGCAGGTGGGACTGCACCAGCGCTTTTTGCAGGAGAGCGGAGAGGGGCAGATACGCCGCTCCCGCCACCTGCAGGAGGAAGTGCTGGACATCGTTCGCGATTCTCTCTACCAGCGGCTGCTGGGCAGCATCGAAGCGGGCCGGTACCGGGACGAACTGGAGCGAGTGGCAGCGCGGGAAGCCGACCCGTACTCCACTGCCGACCGAATTGTCCGCGAGTGGTGGGGACAGACTCCCTGAGCGGAGGAATAAAGAAAGATTGGCGTTAGGCGCTCTCTCGACGTATAATATACGGGATATAATAGAAAGAGAGCGTTGCGGTCTTTCTTTTTCCAAATGTTGCCTGACCAAACGCTCAGTCGGTTGGAGAGGTGTAAGAAATCATGTCTGAAAGACGAAAAACCATACCGTCCCTGGTAAAGGACCCCAAGCTGATCGAAAAGCGGCGGGAGCAGATTATTGAAGCGGCTGTCGATCTGTTCATCAACAAAGGGTTTCACAAGACGACCACGCGGGAGATCGCCCGTGCGTCCGGATTCAGCATCGGCACCCTGTACGAATACATCGAATCCAAGGAAGACGTCCTCTATCTGGTGTGCGACGCCATCCACGCGGAAGTGGAAAGCCGCCTGCGCGAGGCGATCACGTTCAACGGCACCGGCTTGAAAATCCTGAAGCTGGCGCTGAAGAGCTTTTTCCGCGTGATGGACCAAATGAGCGACCGCGTCCTGTTGATCTATCAGGAGTCCAAGTCGCTGCCGAAAGAGACGCTGCGCTACGTGCTGCAGCGCGAGGAAGAAATTACGCAGATTTTCGAGGAGATTCTGCGCAAAGGCATTGCCGACGGGTCCATCGGTATTGACGAGAAGCACGTCAAGCTGATGGCTGACAACATCATGGTGCTGGGTGAAATGTGGGTATTCCGCCGCTGGGCGTTAAAGCGGCACTACACACTGGAGGAGTTCACCGAGAAGCAGACGGCTTTGCTTTTGCGGGAGGTCAGCGTCTCCGAGTAAACGAGTAACTTGATATTCGGGGAGAGTGGAACGATGGAAACGGAAGTGTATCGTCCGCAACACAAGGTTCGCTTTGTCACGGCTGCCAGTCTCTTCGACGGGCACGACGCGTCGATCAACATCATGCGCCGCATCCTGCAGGCATCAGGGGCGGAAGTGATTCACCTGGGGCACAACCGCTCCGTCGATGAGATCGTTACCGCTGCCATCCAGGAAGATGTGCAGGGGATTGCCGTCAGTTCCTACCAAGGCGGTCACGTCGAGTTTTTTAAATACATGGTGGACCTGCTGCGTGAGAGAGGAGCGGGACACATCCGCGTCTTTGGCGGCGGAGGCGGGGTCATCGTTCCACGGGAAATCCGCGAGCTGGAAGCGTACGGCGTCTGCAAGATCTTTTCCCCTGACGACGGCCGCCGCCTCGGGCTGCAGGGGATGATCAACTACATGCTGCGAGAGACCGACTTCCCCACAGTCACGGAATTGACGAGTGAGGTGGAGGAACTGCGTCGGCAGCAGCATCAGGCGATCGGCCGGCTGATTTCCGTAGCGGAGTACGGCGTGGAAAAGCCGGAGTGGAAGGAGCGGCTCACGGACGGACTGCCGGAGCCGGAGCGCACGGTGCCGGTGCTGGGGATCACCGGCACAGGCGGCGCGGGAAAAAGTTCACTGACTGATGAGCTGGTTCGCCGCTTTTTGCGCACCTATGCCGACAAGACCGTCGCGATCCTGTCCGTCGACCCGTCCAAGCAAAAGACGGGCGGAGCACTGCTTGGCGACCGCATCCGCATGAATGCCAACAACACGCCGCGCGTCTACATGCGCAGCTTGGCCACGCGCCGGTCCGGCTCGGAACTGTCGGCCGCCGTCAAGGATGCGATCCGGGTGGCCCGGGCCGCCAACTTTGACCTGATCATCGTGGAAACCAGCGGCATCGGACAGGGAGATGCCCAGGTGAAGGATGTTTGCGACGTTGCGCTGTACGTGATGACCAGCGAATTTGGCGCCCCATCCCAGCTGGAAAAGATCGACATGCTCGACTTTGCCGATCTGGTGGCAATCAACAAGTTCGAACGAAAAGGGTCGGAGGACGCGCTGAGAGAGGTGCGCAAGCAGTACCGGCGCAACCACAACCTGTTTGATGTGCCGGATGAGCAGATTCCCGTGTACGGCACGATCGCCAGCCAGTTCAACGATCCGGGCACCAATGTGCTGTTTGCCGCCCTGATGCGCAAGATCGTGGAAAAAACAGGTGTCGACTGGCCGGTGGAACATCTTGACGCGACGCCGGTCAAGACGCACAAGACGGCACTGATCCCGGCGGAGCGCGTCAACTATCTGCAGGAGATCGCCAACACGGTGCGGGCGTATCGGGGATTCGTCACCGAGCAGTCGGCGATTGCCCGCAAGCTGTATCAACTGCACGGCGCCAAGGAGACGCTGCTGGCGTCGGGCGAACCTGATGCGGCCCAGGTGGTCCGTGTGCTGGATCAGCAGATTGCCCATTTTGAAGGCAAGCTGCATCCCGAGTGCCGCCGCATCCTGGACAACTGGCCGAAGCTCAAGGAACAGTACCGGCAGGATCAATTTGTCACCAAGGTGCGTGACAAGGAGATCGTCACCCGGCTGTACACGGAGTCGCTCTCCGGCACCCGCATCCCGAAAGTGTGCCTGCCTGAATTTGAAGACTGGGGCGAAATTTTGAAATGGTCGCTCAAAGAAAACGTGCCGGGACAATTCCCGTTCACAGCGGGCGTCTTCCCGTTCAAGCGGGAAGGGGAGGACCCGAAGCGGCAGTTTGCCGGGGAAGGCACACCGGAGCGGACCAACCGGCGCTTTCACTTCCTGTCGCAAAACGACGAGGCGAAGCGGCTCAGCACGGCGTTTGACTCGGTAACGCTGTACGGCGAAGACCCTGATTACCGCCCCGACATTTACGGAAAGATCGGCAACAGCGGTGTCAGCGTCTGTACGCTCGACGACATGAAGAAGCTGTACGCCGGGTTTGACCTCTGCGCGCCTACCACCTCCGTATCCATGACCATCAACGGTCCGGCGCCGATCATACTGGCCATGTTCATGAACACGGCGATCGATCAGCAGGTGGAAAAATTCGTGGAGCGGGAAGGGCGACAGCCGACGCCGGACGAGTACGAGCAGATCAAGGCGTACACGCTGTCTACAGTGCGCGGCACGGTGCAGGCGGACATCCTGAAGGAAGACCAGGGACAAAATACCTGCATCTTCTCCACCGAGTTCGCCTTGCGGATGATGGGCGACATCCAGCAGTACTTCATCGACCACAAGGTGCGCAACTACTACTCCGTCTCCATCTCCGGCTACCACATCGCCGAGGCGGGGGCCAACCCGATCACGCAATTGGCGTTTACGCTGGCCAACGGCTTTACCTACGTGGAATACTACCTGAGCCGGGGCATGCATATCGACGACTTTGCGCCCAATCTGTCGTTCTTCTTTTCCAACGGACTGGACCCCGAGTACACGGTGATCGGCCGGGTGGCGCGCCGCATCTGGGCGACCGTGATGAAAAACCGCTACGGCGCCAACGAGCGCAGCCAAAAGTTGAAGTATCACATTCAGACGTCCGGGCGCTCCCTCCACGCGCAGGAGATGGACTTCAACGACATCCGGACCACGCTGCAGGCGCTGATCGCCATCTACGACAACTGCAATTCGCTGCACACCAACGCCTACGACGAAGCGATCACCACGCCGACGGAAAACTCCGTCCGCCGCGCCATGGCGATCCAGATGATCATCAACAAGGAGTTGGGGCTGGCGAAAAACGAGAATCCGCTGCAAGGCTCGTTTATCATCGAGGAACTGACCGATCTGGTGGAGGAAGCGGTGCTGCAGGAATTTGAGCGGTTGAACGCGCGCGGCGGCGTGCTCGGCGCGATGGAGACGCAGTATCAGCGGGGCAAGATCCAGGACGAATCGATGTACTACGAGATGAAAAAGCACAGCGGCGAGCTGCCGATCATCGGGGTGAACACCTTTATCAACCCGAACGCCTCGGAAGAGGACTACGAGATCGAGCTGGCGCGTGCGACGGAAGAGGAGAAAGAACAACAGATCCGCACCCTGCGCGCCTTCCACGAGCGGCATCGCGAGCAGGCGCCGGCTGCACTCAAGCGGCTGCAGGAAGTGGCGATGTCCGGCGGCAATATCTTCGCCGAGCTGATGGAGACGGTGAAGGTGGCTTCGCTGGGACAAATCAGCGCCGCGCTGTACGAAGTGGGCGGACAGTATCGACGGAATATGTAGACGCAATATGTAAAAACGAATGCCCGCTGTGCGAAAGCAGGCTGCTTCCGCAAGGCGGGCCTTTTTTCGTTCCGCTGCCGGGGAGTGTGTCGAAACGGATGCAAGACGGCCGATGTAAATGGGGACATAGCTGTCACCACGTTCGCATCGGCAGTGCGCCGGGAGCCGGGTGGATGAACAGCTGCACGAAGGGCATCGTGTAGGCAAACAGGATCAAGCCAACGGCCACACCGATCCAGATGGACCAGCGTTCCAGAAACAACGGCGGTTTGGGCTGATCAGGGGTGACCTCGCCGATGGGGTATTCGTTGGGCGTTTCCGTTTTCGGCGCAAAGAACCACAGGTATACGGCGATAATCAGAAACAGCACAATTCCCGTGAACAGGATGCCCCCGCCCCACGCCATCGCTTGACGGTAGGGGAACCACATCTGGGCAACAGGATGGTCGTTGTACGTCGTGTAGCTGATTCGCCGCGGCTCGCCCAGGAGCCCGACAGCGTGCATCCCGCCCGACATGAGCGCCATCCCGATCACCCAGGTAAACGCCTGGACGATCCCCAGACGATTCATCGCCGGGGTCAGTGTCCGGCCGCGCAGCACCGGAATCAGCATGTAAGATATTCCGAAAAATGTAAGGATGACGCTGGTGGCCAGGGTAAGGTGAAAGTGGCCGGTTACCCATAACGTGTTGTGAACCACCTGGTTTAACTGATAGCTGGCATTGATAATCCCGCCGATGCCGGCCGGTACAAACAGGACCATGCCAAGAAACGGCGCGAGAAAGCGAACGTCCTTGTACGGCAGCTTGGTGATCCACCCCAGCAGCCCTTTTCCCCCTTGGGAACGGCCGGCCAATTCAAACGTGGCCAAAATGGAAAACGCCGTTAAAAACGAGGGAATGACCACGAAAAAGGTGAGAACGGTCTGCACAAACTTCCAGACCGAGTCAATGCCCGGCTCGTTAAACTGGTGGTGCAGCCCGACCGGTATGGAGTAGAGGATAAACAGAATAAACGTCAACCGAGGCAGCGAATTGCTAAAGATGCGCCCTTTTATCAGCCGAGGGATGTTGACGTACCAGTAAATGTAGGCCGGCAGCAGCCAGAAGTAGACCAGGGCGTGACCGAAATACCAGAACAACGTCCGGCTCAGGCTGACATCCACCCGTTCTGTCCACCCCATTGACCAGGGAATCAGCAGGAACAGCATTTCGATCGCGACGCCGAGGGTGCAGATGACCCATAATATCATCGTCGCGACAGCCATGTAGGCAAACAGCGGGGACGATTCGCCGGGATGAGCGCGCCTCCATCTGCGGAAGGCGGAAAAGATGGTGACGCTGCTGCACCAGCTTCCGACCACGACGGCAGTCAGGCCGACGTAGAACAGCGGAGAGGCTTTGAGCGGTGCGTAAAAGGTGTAGAGCACGGACGCGTCATTTGTGAGGATGGGAATGAGTGCAAGCGCGGTACCCGCCGCCATCAGGACGAAACCCGTCCATCCCCATGCCCGTTCCCGTGGTGTCAGCTCGCCTCCCGTTGTTTTGGCCACGCCCGAAAAGAGAAATCCGATGATGAAAAAGGTGGTGAACACCAGGGCCAGACTTACCCCGTGCAGGGTGAGCAGCTGATAGTAACCGAGTGCCGATGGCAAGCTAATGACGCCCGTCCGCTGCAGGGTCTGCAGCACTCCCGCCAACGCTCCAAGCAGCAGGGCCAGATAGGCAAATCCGATGTGGGCCTGAATAAGCAGTTGGTCATTGCGATGAAAGCGAAAGTCGCTTTTGCCGACTGTGGCACCGCCGAAGCCGGTGTTTTGCAAGTCATTCATCTTCAACAACTCCACCCGTTTTATTGAACCACCATTTTGGCCATCATGACCTGATGGCCGATGCCGCAGTATTCGTTGCACAAGAGCAAATACTCTCCCGGCTTCTTGAAGGTATAGGTAAATTCCGTGACATGTCCCGGCAGGACCATCATGTTTACGTTGGTTCCCGGTATGGCAACGCCGTGTATGACATCAGGGCTGGTCACGCGAAAATGAACGGTCGATCCCGCGGGAACGGTCGGGGCGGCCGGCAGGAAGTTGAAGGCCTGGGCCACCATGACGACCTGATACTCCTTGTCGCCGACAGGATAGACACCCGGTTTGTCAAACGGCGCCGTGCTCAATACCTGTTCCGGAGCGACCGTCCGCTCGTGACCGGCGGCCGGGTGCAGGTTCATCGCGAATGCCATGATCCCGGTGACGAGAAGAAAGATAATGAGGGTGATGACGCCGAACCACAGCCAGATCTTTTCGTAACGAGGCAAATCAATTCCCAGCACCGCCATTCCTCCTAACCTACTGCCGACTGAGATACAGGTCGAAAATGCTGACCCAGCCGAGAATCATCAGGACGCCCAGGACCATCACCAAAAAAAAGCTGCCGGCCAGTTGTCTGTCGTTTTTCATTGTCACCCTCCGCTGCGTGTGAGTTACAATATTAGACATTTCCCACATACTGGGTGGTTATGCACTCCTCTGCGTCCTGTTCTACCACATCACAGTTTGACGCCTCGGGATGCTAGAAAAACCGTTTGAATTCCTTGCATTTTTGTCTAAAATAATGAATACTGTAAGGTAGCCTATTTACCGTTGATCAGAGACCAAGGTCTCGGCCGAACGGCGAGAGCCTTGACGGAACGCCAAGTTTTCCAATGAAAGGACGTGCCCTGGGTGAGTCAATTGCTTGCACATATGGACCGTGAAAAAATGAACGAAATGGCATTGGTTGACATCGCGTACGAGATTTTGCGCGAAACCAATCGGCCGTACAATTTCCGCGAGCTGATGGACGAATTGGCTGCCCTGCGCGGAATGACAGAAGAGCAAAAGATGGCCATTATTGCCCAAGTATATACGGAAATCAACATCGACGGCCGTTTTGTCTGCCTGGGAGACAACACCTGGGGATTGAAGCGGTGGTACCCGACAGACGCCGTGGAAGAAACCCAGGAGGGCGGCAAGAAGAAGAAGGTGCTCCTCGACGACGACTTCGACGATTACGAGATCGAGGAAGACATCGTCGAAGAGTACGAAGAGGACGAAATCGCTATCTTCGAAGACGACGAAGAGTTCCTGGACGATGCGGCGTTGGATGACGAACTGGACCCTGAAATTGACGATGAGGAAGAAATTGTGGAAGACGATGAGCTGTTTGACGACGAAGACGCAGACAGCGAGGATGCGGAAGTTGACGAGGATAACGAGGATTTTTAGATTCTTGACTTCCGCCTAAGAGACAGATAAAATACTCCTTGGGCTTCACATGAAGAAGGATTTAATATGGGAAACTACAAAACAAAAGTGCCCCCTGCCCGAGCTGGATCGGGGTGGGAACCGCTTTTGTTTTTTCTTTTTTTGGAGCCGTCTTCATCGTTGTTTATCTGTACAATCATCACGCAACAGGGGAAAGAGGGGACGTAAATCATGACCAAGTACATTTTTGTGACAGGCGGGGTTGTATCCTCGTTGGGAAAAGGAATTACTGCCGCTTCTTTGGGCCGACTGCTGAAAAACAGGGGCCTAAAGGTAACCATCCAAAAATTTGACCCGTACATCAACGTCGACCCGGGTACGATGAGCCCGTATCAGCACGGCGAAGTGTTCGTCACCGATGACGGGGCGGAAACGGACCTGGACCTGGGGCACTACGAGCGCTTCATCGACATCAACCTGAGCGCCAACTCCAACGTGACCACCGGGAAAATCTACTCCGCCGTCATCGCCAAGGAGCGCCGCGGCGACTATCTGGGCGGCACCGTTCAGGTCATTCCGCACATTACCAACGAGATCAAGGAGCGCGTCTTCCGTGCGGGACGTGAAACCGGCGCCGACGTGGTCATCACCGAAATCGGCGGCACCGTGGGCGACATCGAGAGCCTGCCGTTCCTGGAGGCGATCCGCCAGATCAAGAGCGACATCGGTCGCGAAAATGTCATGTACATTCACGTCACCCTGATCCCGTATATAAAGGCTGCCGGCGAGATGAAAACCAAGCCGACACAGCACAGCGTCAAGGAACTGCGCAGTCTGGGTATCCAGCCCAATGTCATCGTCACCCGTACCGAACACCCGCTGTCCCAGGAGATGAAGGACAAGCTGGCGCTGTTCTGTGACATCGACAAAAACGCGGTGATCGAATGCGTGGACGCCGAGACCTTGTACGACGTGCCGCTGCAGCTTCAGGCACAGGGTCTGGACGATTACGTCTGCCGCCACCTGGGACTCACCTGTCAGGAAGCAGACATGACCGAATGGAAAGCACTGGTCAACAAGATCAAAAATCTGTCTCGCACCACCCGCATCGCCATTGTCGGCAAGTACGTGGAGCTGCACGACGCCTACCTCTCCGTCGCGGAGGCGCTCTATCACGGCGGCTACGCAAACGACAGCAACGTGGAGATCAAGTGGGTGAGCGCCGAAGAAGTGACGCCGGAAAACGTGCATGAACTGCTGGGCGACGTAAACGGCATTCTCGTGCCGGGCGGATTCGGCGACCGCGGCATTGAAGGAAAGATTACCGCCACCCGTTACGCCCGCGAAAACAAGGTGCCGTTTTTGGGCATCTGTCTGGGCATGCAGATCGCCGTCATCGAATTTGCCCGCCATGTGGCCGGTCTGGAGGGCGCTAACAGCTCGGAAATCAATCCGAATACGAAATACCCGGTCATCGACCTTCTGCCGGAACAAAAAGAGATCGAAGACATGGGCGGCACCATGCGGCTTGGTCTGGGACCGACCAAAGTGGAGCCGGGCAGCCTGGCCGAAAAGGCGTACCAGAGCACACTGGTGTACGAACGCCACCGTCACCGCTACGAAGTGAACAACGAGTACCGCGAGCAGTTGGCTAAGTTGGGCATGCGCTTTGTAGGTACTTCCCCGGACGGCCGTCTGGTGGAGATTGTGGAGATTCCGGACCATCCGTGGTTCCTGGCTACGCAGTTCCATCCGGAATTTACCTCCCGTCCAAACCGTCCGCAGCCGCTGTTCCGCGAATTTGTAAAGGCTTCGCTGGCGTACAAGGGCTAAGCGGCGCGGGTCGTACCCAAACAAAAAAGACGCACCTTCGGATCTCCGGTGGTGCGTCTTTTTGTCCAGGATTTTTGGCCCGGGATGGAAACAGGGCGTCAGCGCCGTCCCGTCTGTGATCCGTTCGCCGGACGATTTTCGTCTGATGCCAGTCTTGTCTCACCAATCAGGCGATCGCTAATGGAACAGCGGGGCCAGCCAGGCCACCCAGTGGGCCGCCGGCACGAGCAGGAACTGAGCCAGGATCGTGCCGAAGAAGCGGGACACCATCAGCGACAGGTACGTGTCCCGGATCGTCTCGGTCGGGGCTTGTCCCTGCAGGGCCTTGTCCGTCAGCAGCGCCACCTGCGGATCGATCAGCACGGTCATGATGATGGTGGCAAAGCCGTTGACCAGACCCGAGGACATCAGCACCGTCGCCTTGAAAGCAGGGGCGAGCAGCGACGCGTACAGGACGGACAGGATGCTTGTCGTGTAGATGCCGGTGACGACGCAGTTGAGCAGCAGCAGCCGTTTGGGGATGCCCCGGAAACGAAACCGCGACAGCGCCCGCCAGCGGGGCAAGCGGATGTGATGCCGGACGTGGCGAATGCTGTGGACCGTGACGGATGTCCGCAGCATCTGCGGGATGGAGCCGGCCAGTTCCAGGTGGGCGATCAGCCGCTTTGAGAGCTGGACGCAGGTGGGAAACAGGAGGATGGCCGCCAGCGTGCCCAGCGATGCGGCACCGATGATCATGTGCAGATCGGGGGCCACATCCGCATGAGTGACGGTCGCCCGGTCAATCAGTCCGCCGGTAAACGGACTTTGCATCAGGTTGGCGGTGCGGGAGACGAGCAGAACCATGCCAGTCAGAGACAGCGCGACGGCCAGCCGCGCTGTCTGCACGCCGGCCAGGCGAATGGCGAACGAAAGCGTCTCCGTGGCGTGGATCACAAATGTAAACAGGCAAATCAACCAGACTGTATTCATACGGGTTCAGTCACCTTGCATGTGTCGAAAATGGTTATCCTTCATTATACTTCAAAGGTGCTGCCGGGGAAATTTTCCACTAGCCGTTGCAGGATTTTCCTGATTTTAGGCGAATCAAGGTAATTTAAGTAAAACGGTCTATTGAGCAGGGGGATAGGAAAACCATGCAGGATAAACGGGAGAAAAAAGTGTTGGTTGTGGACGATCAGTACGGCATTCGCATCCTGCTGTACGAGGTGCTTGGCAAGGAAGGCTACAAAACGTTCCAGGCGGCCAACGGCAAAATGGCCCTGGAGATCGTGGAAAAGGAGTCGCCTGATCTGGTGATCCTCGATATGAAAATCCCCGGCATGGACGGCATTGAGATTTTAAAACACATCAAAAAGATCAACCAGGACATCAAGGTCATCATGATGACCGCGTACGGCGAGCTGGACATGATCAAGGAAGCGACACAACTGGGAGCGTTGACTCACTTCACGAAGCCGTTTGACATTGATGAGCTGCGCATGGCTGTGCATCAGCAGTTGGCTTGTTAACGACACCAGGGTCCCGGGACCCGGGCCCCGGACAAGCGTACCTGTTAACACGCAAATTCATGTGGTATAATAGGCCACGTTACAGAGTCTGCTAAGGAGGATATATCAATGCCACTGGTACCTATGACCGCTTTTACTGAAGACGTCAAGAAGCATAAATACGCTGTCGGACAGTTCAACCTCAACAACCTGGAGTTTACGCAAGCGATTACGGAGGCAGCGATCGAAGAGAAATCCCCGGTAATTTTTGGCGTATCCGAAGGCGCGCTGAAGTACATGGGGCTTGAGTTTACCGTTGCGATGGCCAAAGCGGCGGCAGAGCGCGCAGGTGTTCCGGTTGCCCTGCACCTGGACCACGGCAGCAACTTTGACATCGTAATGAAATGTATCCGTGCCGGTTTTTCTTCCGTGATGTTCGACGGGTCTCACCATCCGTATGAAGAGAACATTCGCCTGACCAAAAAGGTTGTCGAGGCTGCCCATGCGGTCGGCGTTTCCGTGGAAGGCGAGCTGGGTACCATCGGCGGGGTAGAGGACGACCTGTCCGTGGATGAAGAAGACGCTACCCTGGCAAATCCGGAAGAAGCAATCCGCTTCTGGGAAGAAACCAAAGTAGACTATCTGGCCATTGCTGTCGGAACGGCACACGGCATGTACAAAGGGGAGCCGAAAATCCGCTTTGACATCATCGAAAAAGTGGCAAACAACATCGGCGCTCCGATCGTGCTGCACGGCGGCTCCGGCGTACCGGATGAAGCGATCAAGAAATCGATCAGCCTGGGCGTCGGCAAAATCAACGTGAATACCGAAAGCCAAGTCGCATGCACCGAAACGGTGCGCAAAATCCTCGCTGCCAAGCCGAACGAAATTGACCCGCGCAAATACCTGGGACCGGCCCGCGAGGCGATCAAGGAAGTCGTTAAAGGGAAAATGCGCCTGTTCGGAAGCAGCAACCGTGCGTAACCAAGGAGGTACACATCGTGCGTTTTTTGATAGATACCGCTAACGTCGAAGAAATCCGCGAGATTCACGAGTGGGGCGTGGTGTCCGGCGTGACGACCAACCCGTCCCTCGTTGCCAAGGAAGGGCGCGATTTCATCGAGACGTTGAAAGAGATCATCGACATCGTGGACGGCCCGATCAGTGCGGAAGTGATCAGCACGGACGCCAAGGGCATGATTGAAGAAGGGGAGAAGCTGGCTTCCCTGTCCAAGAACATCGTGATCAAGGTGCCGATGACGGCAGAAGGCCTGAAGGCTGTCAAGCACTTCGCCAAGCGGAAAATTCGCACCAACGTTACGTTGGTATTTACTGCCAACCAGGCGCTGCTGGCCGCACGGGCTGGCGCCACCTACGTTTCCCCGTTCCTGGGCCGTCTGGACGACATCGGCCACGACGGCATGCAATTGATCGAAGACATCGCCGAAATCTTTTCCGTTCACGGTCTGGAGACGGAAATCATCGCCGCCTCTGTCCGCCACCCTGTTCACGTGACGGAAGCGGCACGCCGCGGCGCTCATTTCGCTACAATCCCCTATAAAGTGTTCAAACAACTGATTGCTCATCCGCTGACCGACAGCGGTCTGGAGAAGTTTCTCGCGGACTGGGCAAGCATGAAACAGACGAGTGTGTAAAAGGCCTAAGCACCTTTTCCGTTGGGGAAGGTGCTTCTTTCCCGATTACGCCTGAGGAGAGCTACGCATGGAAAAGCTGATCATCAATGGTGGGAAGCGACTCGAGGGTTCGGTTTCCATCAGTGGAGCCAAAAACAGCGCCGTTGCCCTGATTCCTGCCGCGCTCCTGGCAGACGGGCCGGTCGTAATAGAAAATCTGCCGCATATTCAGGACGTGGAGATTTACTGTGAGCTGCTGAAGGAAATGGGAGCGGATGTCCTGTTCGAGGACGACTGGATGGAAGTGGACGGCCGTCCGATGCAGCTGAAGCTGATGCCCAACGGACGCATCAAGAAGCTGCGGGCTTCCTACTACCTGTGGGGAGCGCTTCTGGCCAAATTCGGCGAGGCCCATGTCGGTTTGCCGGGCGGCTGCGACCTCGGTCCGCGCCCGGTCGATTTGCACATCAAGGGCTTTGAAGCGCTGGGAGCCCGGGTGGAAAACCAAAACGGCGTCATGACCCTTCGCGCCAAAAACGGCCGCCTAAAAGGCGCGCGCATCTACCTGGACCTGGTCAGCGTCGGAGCGACGATCAACATCATGCTGGCTGCGTCCAAGGCGGAGGGTGTGACGATTATTGAAAACGCTGCCCGCGAGCCGGAAATCGTCGACGTCGCCACATTGCTGAACAACATGGGCGCCAAAATCAAGGGGGCCGGCACTGACATCATCCGGATCGAGGGAGTGGAACGCCTGCGGGGCTGCCGTCACACGATCATCCCGGACCGGATCGAGGCGGGCACCTACATGATCGCGGCAGCCGCGACGCGGGGTAGCGTTACCTTGGAAAACGTCATCCCCAAACACCTGGAGTCCGTCACGGCCAAGCTGCGGGAGATCGGGGCGGAAGTGCTGGAAATGGACGACTGCATTCAGGTGAACGGGCGGGAGGTTTACCGCGCCATCGACGTGAAAACCAGCCCGTATCCTGGCTTTCCGACCGATTTGCAGCAGCCGATCACGACCTTGCTGACGCTGGCCACAGGCACCAGCGTCGTGACGGACAACATTTACAGCGCCCGTTTCCGCCACGTGGACGAGCTGCGCCGCATGGGGGCCAACCTGAAAGTGGAAGGGCGTTCGGCGGTCATCGAAGGCACAAGACAGTTGAACGGGGCCAAAGTGGTCGCCTCCGACCTGCGCGCAGGCGCAGCGCTGGTCATTGCCGGGCTGGCCACGCCGGGCACGACGGAGTTGGAAGGATTGGAACACATTGATCGCGGTTACGAAAATCTGGTGAGCAAGCTGCAAAGCCTGGGAGCCGATGTGAAACGGATCGGTCTGCCCCGCATGGAGCGCCATCCGCGGTAACCGCAGCAAATGCCAGGAGAGGAGTCTTCCGATATGGAACGCAGTCTTACACTAGAACTGGTACGTGTTACAGAAGCGGCAGCGCTGGCATCCGCCCGCTGGATGGGCCTCGGCAAAAAAGACGAGGCCGATGACGCGGCAACGACGGCGATGCGCAAGGAGTTTGAAAACGTGCCGATGGACGGGATTGTTGTCATCGGTGAGGGAGAAATGGACGAAGCACCGATGCTGTACATCGGGGAGCAGCTGGGCCAGGGGGTGGCGCCGGCCGTGGACGTAGCCGTCGACCCGCTGGAGGGCACCAACATCGTTGCCAAAGGGACCTGGGGAGCCATCTCGGTCATCGCCATCGCCGACCGCGGCAACCTGCTGCACGCTCCTGACATGTACATGGAGAAAATCGCCGTCGGTCCGAAAGCGGTGGGCAAAGTGGACATCAACGCGCCGATCAAGGATAACCTGAAGGCAGTCGCCCAGGCCCAGGGCAAGGACATCAGCGACCTGGTGGCAATCGTGCTGGATCGCGACCGCCATCAACGGATCATCCACGAGATCAGGGAAGCCGGCGCGCGGATTCGGCTGATTTCCGACGGGGACGTGGCTGCGGCGATCAACACGGCGTTTCCCGACACGGGCGTGGACATCCTGTTCGGGTCCGGAGGGGCTCCTGAAGGCGTGTTGGCAGCGGTCGCCCTCAAATGCCTTGGCGGCGAGATTCAGGGCAAGCTGCTGCCGCAAAACGAAGAAGAGCTCGAACGCTGCAAGCGGATGGGATTGGCCAATCCGCATCAGGTCCTGTACATGGACGACCTGGTGAAAGGGGATGACGCCATCTTTGCCGCCACCGGCGTTACCGACGGTGAACTGCTCAGGGGCGTGCGTTTCCAAGGCATGCGCGCCACGACCCATTCCGTCGTCATGCGCGCCAAAACGGGAACCGTGCGCTTTATCGAAGGAAACCACCGCTTGGAGCGCAAACCCCGCCTGGTATTGTAAGCCGGCGATCGGACGAGAATAGAGAAAGAGAATACAAAGAGTGGTGGAATCATGTTACTTTCCGAACTAGAAGAAAAGAAGCTGACCGAACTGTACAAGCTGGCAAAGGAATACCAGATTCCGTACTATTCCCAGTTGAAGAAAAAGGAACTGATCTTTGCCATCCTGAAAGCCAGGGCAGAACGGGACGGTCTGATGTTTATGGAAGGGGTGCTGGAAATCCTCCCCGAGGGCTACGGATTCCTGCGCCCCATCAACTACCTCCCCAGCTCGGAGGACATTTACATCTCCCAGTCGCAGATTCGCCGGTTTGATCTGCGGATGGGGGACCTGGTATCCGGCAAGGTGCGGCCGCCCAAGGAAAACGAACGGTATTTTGGGTTGCTGCAGGTGGAAGCCGTAAACGGAGAAGACCCCGAATTAGCCGCCGAACGCCTTCACTTCCCCGCCTTGACACCGTTATACCCTCAAAACAAACTCGTATTGGAAACCGTTCCGGAGCGCATTTCCGCACGCCTGATGGACCTTATCGCCCCTGTCGGGCTTGGCCAGCGCGGCCTGATCGTCGCGCCGCCCAAAGCGGGAAAAACCATGCTCCTCAAAGAAATTGCCAACAGCATTACGGAAAACCGGCCGGACATTCACCTGTTTGTCCTGTTGATCGATGAACGGCCGGAAGAGGTAACCGACATGCAGCGCTCCGTCAAGGGGGAGGTCGTCGCTTCCACGTTTGACGAGCTGCCGGAAAACCACATCAAAGTGGCGGAACTGGTGTTGGAGCGGGCAAAACGATTGGTGGAACACAAAAAGGACGTCGTCATTCTGCTCGACTCCATTACCCGTCTGGCGCGCGCCTACAACCTGGTGATTCCGCCCAGCGGACGGACGCTGTCCGGCGGGATTGACCCGGCCGCGTTTCACCGGCCCAAGCGCTTTTTCGGATCGGCCCGCAATATCGAGGAAGGCGGCAGCCTGACCATCCTGGCGACCGCTCTGGTGGAGACGGGCTCCCGCATGGACGATGTGATTTACGAAGAATTCAAAGGGACAGGCAACATGGAGCTGCACCTGGACCGCAAACTGGCGGAACGCCGCATCTTTCCGGCGATCGACATTCGCCGCTCGGGCACCCGCCGCGAAGAACTGCTGCTTTCCAAAGAAGAGTTGGAGAAGCTGTGGGCGATTCGCAAAAGCATGAACGAAACGCCGGAATTCGTCGATTCGTTCATCAAGCGACTGGCGGAGACCAAGACCAACGAAGAATTTTTGCAGACGTTTGAATCGCATAAAACGCGCGGAAAACAAGCAAACGTGACGGCAGGGTAATTTACTTGCCGTCATTTTTTTTTGGGCCCCCGCATACGGTAAAAGCAGAGTTTCTGGAACGTGCGGCGGCTGCTGGGCCCGTGGCGAAGCGGCACCGCAGAAAGGAGGAGCGGCTGTGGAGTTCGCGCAAATGTCCGCTGATTGGGGCGGGAAGCAACAGATCATGCAGGATGTGGCCGGACAGGTGCTGTTTCAAGCGTTTAATCCTTACGCCTCGCTGACCAAACCGGCCCCGGCCAAGCGGAGCGATGTGATGACCTATACGGTTCAGCGGGGCGACACGCTGTCTGGCATTGCTCATCGGTACGGGTTGTCCCTGAAGCAACTGGTGGAACTGAACAGGCTGGCCAACCCCAACCTCGTGGGAATCGGCATGAAGCTGAAACTGAGTCAGGGCGACGTGACCCATACCGTCCGCCGCGGCGAAACCTTGGACGATATTGCCCGCCGGTACGGCGTAAGCAAGGAACTGCTGCAGGAGCGCAATCCGCTGCTTCGACTCATGTCGGACAACCTCTACATTGGACAAACCATCCAGATCCCTGTCACCAACCCGCAATCGGTGACGGCCAAGGAGTGGCAGAAGCGGCGCGGCGCCGTACAGGTGGCCAGCCGCCAGTCAAGCCGTTCCCGCGTGCTGGATTGGCCGGTCAAACAGGCGACCGTCACCAGCGGCTTCGGCACACGCTGGGGAAAGATGCACAAGGGCATTGACATGTGGAATCAGGACGAGGGGCGGACCCCCATTCATGCCGCCAAGGAAGGCGTCGTCGTGGAAGCCGGGAGCGGCCGTTCCGGTTATGGTTATTTGGTTGTTCTCGATCACGGAGAAGGACTGCAAACCTACTACGCACACATGCGCAAAATTCTCGTTTCCCCGGGCCAGTACGTGGAGCGGGGGGAAGTTCTCGGCTACATGGGGCGGACCGGCGATTCCACCGGGTACCACCTGCACTTCGAGGTGCGGCAGGACGACGTGCCGATCAATCCGCTGCGTTACTTGAGCAGGTAACCCTTCACATTTACATTGACATGCCGTTGCGTTACAATGGGCTGAGCGAATAAAGCGAGGCGATTTTTCAATGTATGTGGTATACGCAGACGAAAACGGCAACGTCTACGACCACCCGGGACTGCTCGCGGTGGCGCGTAACGGCGATATCCTGACGGAGATTTTGGAGGACGAACTGATTCCCCTGCCGGAGGGAGCGACGCTGGTCAGTTTGCCCAATACGGTGGCGATCGGCATGGACCCGGACACGGGTGAGATGGTGAAGCTGGACGGGTGCATGGCGGTCGGCGCCCTGATCCCCCAGGGTTATACCCGGCTGCTTCTGCCGGGCTACATCAAGACCGACAAAAACAGCAAGCTCCCTCTGTTCGGCTACACGGCCGTGGTGTGGAAAGACGGCGGCTTCTGGGTGGCCGGTCGGCAGAGCGATGATCCGTACCAATGGAATCCGCTCAACTTTCCGATGGACGAGCTTCGCCAGCGGGTTGAGCAGACACTGGAGCTGTTTCCCAACAACCGGATTTTGCGCCACCTCTCCCACTGTGCGCTGGAATACGAATGCCTGACTGCCTCCAATAACTTTTTCAACCGCTGGGAGGGCAGTCTGCCGGTATCCTACACCTGTAACGCCGGTTGTTACGGCTGTATTTCCGAACAGCCGGAGGACAGCGGTTTCCCGTCTCCGCAGACGCGGATGAACTTCAAGCCGACGGAAGACGAGCTGGTCGAGGTGATGCTCCATCACCTGCGGACGCCGGAGAGCATCATCAGCTTTGGCCAAGGCTGCGAAGGGGAACCGTCCACGATGGCTTCCATTATCATTCCGGCGATGCGCCGCGTCCGTGAGCAGACCGACATGGGGTACATCAATATCAATACCAACGCCGGGCTGACCGATCACATCAAAGGCATCGTGGACGCCGGATTGGACCTGATGCGGATCAGCATCATCAGCGCGATTGACGAACACTACAACGCCTACTACCGGCCGCGCCACTACACGCTGGAAAACGTGGCCCGCTCGGCAGAGTACGCCGCATCCAAGGGCGTGTACACGTCGATCAATTACCTCTGTTTCCCGGGCGTTTTTGACCGCGAAGAGGAGATGGAGGCAATGATTAACTTCATCCGCCGGACCGGCATCAAGCTGATCCAGCTGCGCAATCTCAACATCGATCCGGAGAGTTACCTGGCGATGATCCCGCCGGCCAAGGGGGAAGTGTTCGGGATGAAGCAGGCGATCGAGATCTATCAGCAGGAGCTGCCTGATGTCGTGATCGGCTCGTTTACGCACGTGCCCCCGGCTGAGCTGCGCCGCCGGAAAAACATGGCGTAGCGGACAGTCTGTTGCATTTCGCTTCGAACCGTGCTACTATCTTGTATGTGCATTTGTATATAACTCTGTTTCGGCAAACGATTCAGGGCGGAAAAGAGGTGTATGAGGATGAAACAAGGTATTCACCCGGACTATCACATTGTGAAAGTAACATGTGCATGCGGCAATGAATTCGAATCCGGCTCCGTGAAGCAAGCGCTGCGCGTGGAGATTTGCTCCAACTGCCACCCGTTCTTCACCGGCAAACAAAAGTTTGTCGATGCCGGCGGCCGCGTAGACCGTTTCAAACGCAAATACAATCTTTCCTAATCGGGAAGAAGAACCAGGCAGGGATCACTGCCTGGTTTTTGCTTTTTTTGCGCAAAAAACGTTCCGTTTCGCGGCATGTACCCCTACAATAGAGCCAGAAGCCCTGACGAATGACCTTGACGGGGGAGCCCGGAGCGGCATCGTTCGGAAGGGAAAATGATCGTAAAGGGAGACAGACAGGTGGCACAACTGTATTTTCGCTTTGGGGCGATGAATGCTTCCAAATCCATCCAGTTATTAACGGTGGCTCACAACTACGAACAGTCAGGCAAAAAAGTGCTGGTGTTTACCCCGGCCATCGACGACCGGTACGGTGTCGGCAAGGTAGCCTCACGTGTGGGGATCAGCCGGGAAGCGATTCCGATCAGCGACGATACGGACATCTTTGCGATCGTCGCCGGTGAGGAGGGCCGCCCGCACTGCGTCCTGGTGGATGAAGGACAGTTTCTCGGCAAGCAGCATGTGGAACAGTTGGTCAAAATTGTCGATGAACTGGACATCCCGGTGATCGTGTACGGGCTGTTGAAAGACTTCAAAAACCAGTTGTTCCCGGGCAGTGCCCATTTGCTGTGCGAAGCGGACAAGATCGAGGAGATCAAGACCGTGTGTGTGTACTGCAACAAAAAAGCGACCCACATCCTCAAGTTCAAGGACGGTCGACCCGTTTACACCGGAGAGACGATCGAGATCGGCGGAAATGACACGTACAGCAGCGTATGCCGCCGCCACTACTACCACCCGCCGGTTGCATACTGAAGGCGGCCCTCGCTTGAGGGATTCTGCTCGTGAAGGCCTCCCCTGTTTGCCTGTGAATGGCCGTCGCCTGCGATGCGCACAATAAGGCAAACAGGAGGTGGCTTTTTTATGCGATGCCAGTCCTTTTGGAAAAGTACTCTGGGCGTGCTGGCCGCCGTTGTGCTGGCATCTCCCCTGACGGCCGGGTGCGGCCGGACGATGCCCCAGGAGCAAAGCTACGGCGCGCAAAGTTACGATCCACAGCAGCACGCGACCATCAAAAGCGATCGGAATGATGACGCCATTGACCGGGGGGCGTCTCCGCTGGAAGACCGGGACAGCTTGATGGGGCGCAACCAAAACCCCAACATGATTATCGGTCACAGCAACGTGCGTTCCACACAGATCGATATGGACAACATGGAAGCCATGGCCAAATCGGTGCCGGGCGTGGAAAACGCACGAATCACACTGAGCGGCGGAAATGCATATGTTACGTTGGATTTGATCCCCAACGTCACGGCAGCGCAGGCCCGGTCCATCGAACAGCAGGTGATCGCCGCCCTGCGTAAAAAAGTGCCGCGCTACGATTTTCACATCACCTCAAACGACGGGTACCATCGCTGATTCCCCGCCCGATGCTTTTGTCAGGCTGGACTGATGCCAGCCCTGCCTGCCAGCACCGGCTGCGGGGTACAGCCGCATGGCGATCCTCCTCCCCGTCACTCGCTGTTCGGCTCGGTCGGGCTTGTTTGCCGCACTGTTTGAAAACCAAGCTTCTTCGATGCAATCGCTTGTCTTAAGTCCAAAGGCTCGGCCATGCCGGGCCTGTTTGCCTGCTTGTGCCGTTTTGACTTTTTCCACATCTCCCTCTATAATTTATCTGTTATAGTCGACAGTATTTTAACGGTGGGGTGAAATGCAGTGTTCGAGCGCTTATCTGCGGTTGAAGAGCGTTATGAAGAAGTGACCAATCTCCTATGTGACCCCGACGTCATCAACGATACGAAACGACTGCGCGAACTGTCCAAGGAGCAGGCTTCTTTGGAAGAGACAGTGGTCGTCTACCGTGAATATAAATCGGTCGTAAGCCAGCTTGAGGATGCCAAGGCGATGCTGGAGGAAAAGCTGGACGACGAGATGCGCGAAATGGTAAAGATGGAAATTTCCGACCTGAGCAAGCGCAAGGAACAGCTTGAGGGCCGTTTGAAAATTCTGCTGCTGCCGAAAGATCCCAACGACGAGAAGAACGTCATCATGGAAATCCGCGGCGCGGCAGGTGGCGACGAAGCTGCGCTGTTTGCAGCCGATTTGTTCCGCATGTACACCCGCTACGCCGAGCGGCACGGCTTCAAGGTGGAAGTGCTGGAAGCCAACCCGACGGACATCGGCGGCTACAAGGAAATTGTCTTTTCCGTCAGCGGGCGCGGTGCGTACAGCAAGCTGAAATTTGAAAGCGGCGCACACCGTGTGCAGCGCATTCCGGCCACGGAGTCGGGCGGACGGATTCACACCTCCACGTCGACGGTCCTCGTGCTGCCGGAAGCGGAAGAAGTGGAAGTAGAGCTGAACGAAAAAGACATCCGCATCGATACGTTCTGTTCCAGCGGCGCCGGCGGGCAGAGCGTCAACACCACGAAGTCGGCCGTGCGGGTGACCCACATTCCGACCGGCATCGTGGTTTCCTGTCAGGATGAAAAGTCGCAGAACTCCAACAAGGAAAAGGCGCTGCGCGTACTGCGCGCCCGCCTGCTGGACTATTATCAGCAGCAGCAGATGGCGGAGCAGGACGCCACCCGCAAAAGCCTGGTGGGGACAGGCGACCGCAGCGAGCGGATTCGCACCTACAACTTTCCGCAGAGCCGCGTCACCGATCACCGCATCGGTCTGACGCTGCACCGTCTGGAAGCGATTCTGGAAGGCGAATTGGACGAAGTCATCGACAACCTGATCATGCACGAGCAGACGGAGCTGTTGAAGAGTCATGCAAGCACAGCGTGAATGGCCGGATGTGACGACAGTACGGGAAGCCCTGGCACGGGCTTCTTCCTTTTTACGCGAGGCGGGCGTGGCCGATCCGCCGTTTGAAGCGGAACTGCTGCTCCGTCACTGCCTTGGGTGGGACCGGACCCGCTATTTGATTTCCTTGGGCGAACCGATGCCCGCTGACGCCCTGGCGTGCCTGATCGACCTGTGTCAGCGCCGGGCACGTCGCGAACCGATCCAGTACATGATCGGCACTCAGGAGTTTTACGGCCGTCCCTTTCGCGTCCGTCCCGGCGTGCTGATTCCCCGGCCGGAGACGGAGATTCTGGTGGAACAGGTGCTGCGGCACGCAGCTGTCATCTGGCCGTCGGAGCAGCCGCTCGTCGTCGCAGACATCGGCACGGGCAGCGGAGCCATCTGTGTCACGCTGGCCTGCGAACGGCCGCATTGGCAGGTGAGCACGGTAGATCTCTCGCCGGACGCCACCGTGATCGCGCGCGAAAACGCGGAACAGTTGGGCGCACGCGTCCGCTTTTTGCAGGGAGACCTCACCCAACCGCTGGTGGAGGAAGGTCTGCAGGTGGACATTCTGGTCTCCAACCCGCCGTATATTCCGAGTGCCGTGGTCGACACGCTGGACGCAGAAGTGCGGGCGTACGAACCCCGGCTGGCGTTGGATGGAGGGGCGGACGGACTGGACTGCTACCGCCGCCTGTGCGAGGCGCTGCCTGCGGTGCTGAAACGGCCGGGGCTGGTCGCGTTTGAAGTGGGCATTCATCAGTCCCGTGACGTTGCCCGTCTGATGAAGGAAAGCGGCGTGATCGACGAGGTGGAGATCATCCCCGATCTGGCGGGGATCGAGCGGGTCGTCGTCGGGCGTGCGGGGACACCCTCCTCTCAGCGCTGAAGAAGCGTGGTCGTGTGCGCAGCACGATCGTTTGCCGTACGTCACGCAGACGTCTTGAACCGCTGTGTTTATCGCGGAAGCTCCGCATACGTTACGC
The DNA here is from genome assembly GCF_018195675.1 of Brevibacillus sp. NL20B1. Taxonomy (NCBI): domain Bacteria; kingdom Bacillati; phylum Bacillota; class Bacilli; order Caryophanales; family Paenibacillaceae; genus Brevibacillus; species Brevibacillus sp. NL20B1. Next base: position 68,362 of record NZ_JAGTPT010000010.1, on the reverse strand, counting down.
TAGAGTCGGATCGTTTTGCCAGAGTCGCATACGTTTCGCTAGAATCGCGTAATGTTTTTGCGAGAGTGCGTATGTTTTCGCTGGATTCCGTCCATACTGGTTGCTAGAAAAAGAGATTCGCAGCAACTGTATGAGAAAGGGAGTAGGATAAACATGAAGCGGTTCTGGTTGGCGGCATTCTGTGTGTTGATGTTAATGATGAGCTGGGAGGGACAGCTTACGGCGGCCAATGTGCTTGACAACGGGCCGATCCCTCAAGAGTCGATCCGGCTGCGGATTATCGCCAACAGTGATTCCTTGCAGGATCAATGGCTGAAACGGGAAGTGCGTGACGCGATCGTCGCACGGATGAACGAGTGGGTCACGGAGATCCGCTCTTACGAGGAAGCCCGCCAGGTGGTGGCTGCCCGGCTGCCGGAATTGCAGCAGCTTGTGGACCAGACGATCCGGGAGCGGGGGTTTTCCTACCCGGCCGAGGTTGATTTCGGTCGTGTTCCGTTCCCGACCAAATTGTACGGGACGTATGTGTACCCCGCCGGGGACTATGAGGCGCTGCGCGTCCGAATTGGCGAAGCCAAGGGGCAAAATTGGTGGTGTGTCCTGTTTCCGCCGCTTTGCTTTATCGACATGTCCAACGGCGACGCGGTCCAGGCGGCGTCCGTCGAGCCCGATACCGAGTCTGAGCCGTCAGGCCAAGACGACGGACAAATGGAGGCGGCAGCGCAGCAGACGCTGCCGGCCGTGATGGCTGACGTTGATTCCGAATGGGAAGCATTCGCGGAACGGCGCCTGGCTCACCTGGAAGCCCGCTGGTTGGGCGACGTGGAAATGGCAGCAGATCAACCGCCTGCCGAGCGAGAGGGCAATCCGTACAAAGCTGCCGATCGCGACGCGAAGCAGGAGCAGCAGCCAGCCGGCAAAAACCCGCAGGGAACAGACGTCAAGGAGACGACGGCTGTTCAGCCGAATATGGAAGTACGCTTCTTCTTCTGGGAAAAACTGACCGCCTTCTTCTCCTGATTTTCAAGATAACGACACCCGGTTACGCCGTGGTGTCGTTTTGCATATCGCTTGGGAACGTTCTGAAAAAAGTGAAACTTATTCACAAGTTACCCACAGCCTGTTGAAAACTTGTATCATCACCTCTATACTAAAGGCACGAATTGTTGTGAAACGAGCATACGGAAAGGATATTCGCCAAGATGGAAGAGCATCGGGAAACAAAGCTATGGACTGTGAATAACACTGTGGATAACGCTGTGGAAAATTGGCAGGGTTGTCCACAGATTGTGGATGCCGCCCAACTGCTCCGCGACGGGGAGGTCGTCGCCTTTCCCACGGAAACCGTGTACGGGTTGGGGGCAAATGCATTGTCGGACGACGCTGTGGAAAAAATATTTTTGGCAAAAGGCAGACCTGCCGACAATCCACTGATTGTCCATGTAGCCGACGAAGCACAACTGCAAACGGTTGCCGAAGCGGTGTCGGATAAGGCCCGCCGGCTGATGGAGGCGTTTTGGCCCGGACCGTTGACGCTGATCCTTCCCAAGACGGACCGGGTGGCCTCGTTGGTGACGGCCGGGCTGAACACGGTCGGCGTGCGGATGCCGGACCATCCCGCTGCGCTGGCGCTCATCCGCCAGGCTGGTGTGCCGGTGGCCGCGCCCAGCGCCAATCGCTCGGGCCGCCCCAGCCCCACGACGGCTGCCCACGTCCTGACTGACCTGGACGGCCGCATCGCCGGCGTGCTGGACGGCGGTCCCACTGGTGTCGGGGTGGAATCGACGGTCATCGACGTGACGGTGGAGCCGCCGATCATCCTGCGGCCGGGAGGCGTCACCCGCGAGCAGTTGGAAGCAGTGATCGGCCCCGTGGAGCTGGACCCCGCCTTCTCCGCCGGTTCGGCGGAAACTCCGCGCTCGCCCGGCATGAAGTATGCCCACTACGCTCCAGAGGGCGAGATGTGGCTCGTCGAAGGTGAGGAGCCGCGCGTCCGGGAAAAAATGAACGGCATGCTTGCCGAGGCCAAACGCCGCGGACTGCGCACCGGGGTGCTGGCCAGTGCGGAGACGGCATCGTATTGGCAGGCACATCCCGAAGCCGATGTCGTGCTCTCCGTCGGGTCGCGGGCGGAACCGGGTGAAGTGGCGCAGCGCCTGTACGCGGTGCTGCGGCAGTTCGACGAGCGACAGGTGCAGTTTATCGTCGGGGAAACATTTCCCCGCTCCGGTCTGGGAATGGCGGTCATGAACCGTCTGGAAAAGGCAGCAGGCGGACGCATTCTGTCCGTGTGAATGTCTAAACGCCCTCTTGTCCGCATATGGTGAAGAGACAGGAGGGGGAGCGGTGTGGACCTGACCATATTTCATTGGGGACAATTTTTAACCCTGCTGGTGATTGCCTTTGCCCTGAGCATGGACGCGTTTTCACTGGGAGTGGGCGTGGGGATGGTGGGCATGCGCCTCAGAGAAATCATCAAAGTCAGCATCACCATCGGGTTGTTTCACGTAGCCATGCCCTTCGTGGGGATTGCCATCGGGGTGTACTTGTCCGGGCTGGTCGGGGATATTGCAGTGTTTATCGGCGGTGCGGTACTGATGGTCATCGGTGCGAATATGCTGTGGAACGGGTTCGTGCAGAGCGAGGAAAAGAGCATCCTGTGCACGAAAGGACTGGGACTGTTGCTGTTTGCCGTCAGCGTCAGCCTGGACGCGATGACGGTCGGCTTTTCCTTTGGCTTGATAGAGGTAAACAAACTGCTGGCGGTCACCCTGTTTGGCATCATGGGCGGTGTGATGGCCTACTGCGGCCTGATGATCGGACAAAGGGTGGGAGGATGGCTGGGCGAGTACAGCGAAGTATTAGGTGGACTGATTTTGCTGGGATTTGGTCTGAAATTCATGCTGTGACACTGCTGGCTGACGGCAGCGGCAAAACGGGCCCGAAATATTTGAAAGATCGCTTGCTTGGAAGATGGTTCTGACAGCAGCTTCGCCGGAAAGGGGGAGAGACACGTGAAGCGCATCTTGTTCGTCTGTACGGGAAACACCTGCCGCAGCCCGATGGCAGAGGCGCTGTTTAAAGCGAAGGCAACGGACGGCCAGTGGGAAGTCCGTTCGGCGGGAGTGGCCGCGTTCGACGGTCAGCCTGCTTCCCTGCACGCCATGCAGGTGCTGGCGGAACGGGGTATCGATCACGATCATCAGGCACGTCGGCTGAACGACGACTTGGTCGCCTGGGCCGATCTGATCCTGACCATGACGCAGGGCCACAAGACGATGATCCAGAGCATGTTTCCCGGTGCAGCAGAAAAAGTGTTCACACTGCGGGAATATGTCGGCGTGGAAGGGATGAGCGACATCGCCGACCCGTTTGGCGGTACGGTGGAGGACTACCGGCGCTGCGCAGAGGAAATCGAAGAGTCGCTGGACTACCTGATTAACAAATTCACAGGCTGACGTTGCGGCGCATATCGTGAAGAGATGAGGTGCTGGCAGTCGGCCAGGGCCTGCTTTTGTATAATATGGCGAACATTTTTTTGCAACTCACTTAAAAATGTTCACTTTTTACATTGCGGATTCTGATGTATAATGGCAGAAGATCACGACACAAGCGAGGGATGGCAGGATGAAAGTGGCGATTGGCGCCGATCACGGCGGGTACAACCTGAAGGAGGAGATCAAGAGGCTGTTGACCTCGATGAACATTTCCTTTGAAGACTTCGGCTGCACCTGCAATGATTCGGTCGATTATCCCGACTACGCATTGCCGGTGGCGGAAAAAGTGGCGGCAGGGGAGTTTGACCGCGGCATCCTGGTATGCGGGACAGGCATTGGCATGTCAATCGCAGCCAACAAGGTGCCCGGCATCCGCTGCGCACTGGTGCACGACACGTTTTCCGCGCGGGCGACCCGCGAACACAACGACTCCAACGTACTGGCCTTGGGCGAACGGGTGATTGGTCCGGGGCTGGCGCTGGACATCGTGAAAATCTGGCTGGAGACGGAGTTCCAGGGAGGGCGTCACGCGCGCCGCGTGGAAAAAATTGCAGCGATTGAAGCCAAACATGCGGGAGTGAAGTAAGGTGGACATGCTCGCAATCGAACGGCAGGTGAGCGCGCTCGTCTCTGAAGTGGCAGAGTTGGCCGAGCTGCGGCCGGGGCAGATTCTCGTCATCGGCTGCAGCACCAGTGAGGTGCTGGGCAAGCAGATCGGCAAAGCGGGCAGCCGGGAGGTGGCGGCCGCCATTTACCGGGGGATTGCCGCCGTTCAGGAACAACGCGGTTTTGCGCTGGCTTTTCAATGTTGTGAACATTTGAACAGGGCGCTGGTCGTGGAGCGAGAGACACAGGAACGTTACGGTCTGGATGAAGTGACGGTCGTCCCCGTGCCGCAGGCGGGCGGTTCAATGGCCGCACACGCATACGCCCACATGGCCGATCCCGTCGTGGTGGAGCACGTTCGCGCACATGCCGGCATCGACATTGGCGACACGCTCATCGGGATGCACCTAAGGCACGTCGCCGTCCCCATTCGCCCCTCCTGCCGGACAGTGGGGGACGCACATGTCACCGCAGCGCGGACGCGTCCCAAGCTGATCGGCGGAGCCCGGGCGGTCTACGACCGAACACCGTCGTCGGAGAGTTGTACCTAGGTCGGACAAGCGGTATTCCTACCAAGATCCCTGAGTGTAAAGAGGAGGAGACAAGCATGCTAGAGTTTTTGCGCAAGCAGGATCCGCAGGTGGCGGAAGCAATTCGACTGGAACTGGGCAGGCAGCGCGACAAGATTGAACTGATCGCGTCTGAAAACTTTGTCAGCCGCGCCGTTATGGAAGCGATGGGCACGGTTCTGACCAACAAGTACGCGGAAGGCTACCCGGGCCGCCGCTACTACGGCGGCTGCGAGTATGTGGACGTCGCCGAAAACATCGCCCGTGACCGCGTCAAGGAGCTGTTCGGGGCGGAGCACGCCAACGTGCAGCCTCACTCCGGGGCTCAGGCCAACATGGCGGTCTACTTTGCCGTACTGAAGCCTGGTGACACCGTGCTCGGCATGAACCTCTCCCACGGCGGACACCTGACGCACGGCAGCCCGGTCAACTTCTCCGGCACGCTGTACAACTTTGTGGAGTATGGTGTGGACAAGGATACCCACCGGATCAACTACGACGATGTGCGTGCAAAAGCTCTGGAGCACAAGCCGAAGCTGATCGTCGCTGGCGCCAGCGCGTACCCGCGCACGATCGACTTTGCCAAGTTCCGCGAAATTGCCGACGAAGTCGGTGCGTATTTCATGGTGGACATGGCCCATATCGCCGGTCTCGTGGCGGCGGGACTCCACCCCAATCCGGTGCCGCATGCGCACTTTGTCACCTCCACCACCCACAAAACCCTGCGCGGTCCCCGCGGCGGCCTGATTCTCTGCAAGGAAGAGTTCGCCAAGGCGATCGACAAGTCGGTTTTCCCGGGCGTGCAAGGCGGTCCGCTGATGCACGTGATCGCAGCCAAGGCGGTCGCGTTCGGCGAAGCGCTGCAGCCTGAATTCAAGACGTACGCGCAGCAGATCGTCAACAACGCTCAGGCATTTGCCGAAGCGCTGAAAGCTGAAGGGCTGACGCTGGTTTCCGGCGGCACCGACAACCACCTGGTGCTGGTAGACGTGCGCAACCTCGGCTTGACCGGAAAAGTGGCGGAGCACCTGCTGGACGAAGTGAACATCACCACCAACAAAAACACGATTCCGTACGATCCGGAAAGCCCGTTTGTCACCAGCGGCATCCGCATGGGTACCCCGGCAGTGACCAGCCGCGGCTTTGACGAAGAAGCGATGAAAGAAGTGGCAGCCATCATCGCCCTGACCTTGAAAAACCCGGAAGACGCAGCCAAACACGAAGAAGCTCGCCAACGCGTAGCGGCGCTGTGCCAACGCTTCCCGATGTATGAAGGATTGACGATTTAATTTCAGAACGTGCATGCTGTGGCAAACAGACCCCGTGAATAACTCCGGGGTCTCAGCATGTAGACAAAGTCCGTGGCGCATGGGTGATCGGGCCCGCTCGCTCTCTTGACGCCCAGCAAAGAAGTGAATGATGTCCGCTCCAAAACGCGACGCGGGCAGGGGGCAAACATCTGGGTGTTTCGACGAAGTGAGACTTGTGCCCCCTGTTTTTCCCCGCGTCTTTCGTTTTTCCGCTGAGCAGGTCGTCAAAGGAGCTCGCTTGGCCCATCCCTCCATGCGATGTACGTTGTCTTCAGCTTCGGTTGATGAATGTGCAGGCCTTCCGGCCTGGAAATTATGGAAATCGATTTCTGTGGACGTTTACTAAATAAACAGTTTGTCTTCAATTTAAGACCCCGTGAATAACTCCGGGGTCTGTTTTTTGTTTGTAAAACACGATGTATGGTTTGATTTTTATGCATATTGTTCCGGACATAATCGAATTCGGCACTCGCCTTTGTTGGAAATCATGTGAAAAAATGTTAGGATATGCTTGTGTTTTTACAAATGAGGTTTGCTCGTAATCTAATCAACACGGGGGAATTCCCAATGAATAATCATCGGAAATTTGATATTGCTGAAAGCCATGTTAGTGAGCTGAGAGAATTTTTCTTGGAAAAATACAAGGAATAGACAAACGGTAAATGTGGTGCCCCGTGTAAGCAACAAGGAAGGGCCATCATATAAAAAAAGCCCCCACTCGGGCAGGGAAAGAGAAAAAAGTACGAAGATTGGGCAAATTGACGGCGCCTCTCTCCTTCGCTATGATGGAAAAGATGCATTGATACGGAAACGGAGGAACATGCATGAGCCGCGTATACGTATTTGACCACCCGCTGATCCAGCACAAGCTGACCTATATCCGTGACAAAAACACGGGAACCAAGGAATTTCGTGAACTGGTAGACGAAGTGGCAACCCTGATGGGATACGAGATTACCCGCGACATGCCTTTGGAGGAGACGACCATCGAAACACCGGTGGCGACCTGTAAAGCACGCGTCATTTCCGGCAAAAAGGTGGGACTGGTGCCGATTTTGCGTGCCGGTCTGGGTATGGTGGACGGTTTGCTGAAACTGATTCCCGCTGCCAAGGTGGGCCACGTCGGCCTGTACCGCGACCCGGAGACGCTGCAGCCGGTGGAATACTACGTGAAACTTCCGTCCGACATTGCCGAACGTGAACTGATCGTCATCGACCCGATGCTCGCAACCGGGGGTTCTGCGGCAGCGGCCATTACCGCCTTGAAAAAGCGGGGGGCCAAAAACATGAAGCTGATGTGTCTGATTGCTGCGCCGGAAGGCATCAAGATGGTGCAGGACGAGCATCCGGACGTGGACATCTACGTCGCCGCCATCGACGAGTACCTGAACGACCACGGCTATATTGTGCCGGGCCTGGGCGACGCTGGCGACCGTCTGTTTGGGACGAAGTAGGAGAGGAAGTCCGATGAAAAAGCTGAAAGTGATGACTGTGTTTGGGACGCGGCCGGAAGCCATCAAGATGGCGCCGCTCGTGCACGAATTGAACAGGCACGAAGACCAGATCGAGTCGATTGTTTGCGTGACCGCCCAGCACCGTCAGATGCTGGACCAGGTATTGGACATCTTTGACATCCGACCGGACATTGATTTGAACATCATGAAAGACCGGCAGACGCTGGTGCAGATTACCACCCGCGCCCTGGACGAGCTGGATGGCGTGATGAAGGAAGTAAAGCCGGACATCGTTCTGGTGCACGGCGATACGACCACCACCTTTGTCGCCAGCCTGGCGGCGTTTTACAACCAGGTGGCGATTGGGCACGTGGAAGCGGGCCTGCGCACATGGGACAAGTACTCCCCCTTCCCGGAGGAGATGAACCGGCAGCTCACCGGCGTGATGGCCAACCTGCACTTTGCCCCGACCGAGGGTGCGGCAGAAAACCTGCGGCGTGAAAACAAGCCGGAAGAGGCGATCTACATCACCGGCAACACCGCCATTGACGCGCTGAAAACAACCGTCCGCAGCGATTACACCCATCCCGTGTTGGAACGCGTGGCCGGCCGGAAAATGGTGCTGATGACCGCTCACCGGCGGGAAAACCTGGGTGAGCCGATGCGGCGGATTTTCCGCGCGGTCCGACGGCTGGTCGACGAACATGACGACATCGCCGTCGTATATCCGGTGCACCTCAACCCGGCTGTGCAGGAAGTGGCGCAGGACGTGCTGGGCGGACACGAGCGCATTCACCTGATCGAACCGCTCGACGCCTTTGACTTCCACAACTTTGCCCGCCGTGCCCACCTGATTCTGACAGACTCCGGCGGCGTCCAGGAAGAAGCGCCGTCGCTGGGTGTGCCGGTGCTGGTGCTGCGCGACACCACGGAGCGGCCGGAAGGAATCGCAGCCGGCACGCTCAAGCTGGCCGGCACCGACGAGGATCAGGTGTTCTTCATGGCCGATCAGCTGCTGCGCGATGCCGACGCGTACGACGCCATGGCCCGCGCTGCCAATCCGTACGGAGACGGGGAGGCTTCCCGCCGGATCGTCGAGGCGATTTTGCACCATTTCGGACGCAGAGCGGAGCGGCCGGAACCGTTCCGTCCCGGCTTGTAATTCCGGGCTCTGTTCAACGAGGAGGCGTTGGTAAAACGCCTCCTTTTTGCTGCCCGTAAAACGGCGGTGCAAACGGTCCCCGATGGTCGGTATTTCCAGCAAAGAAAGTGCCTCAAACCATGAAACTATCACCTTGCTCGTGCGTCTATTATGTTGCTGAGACAGTATGAAACAAGAGATATAGGAGAGGAGTTACCAACATGAGAGGGCGGAAGGTTGTCTCGCTTCTCACGGCTGCTGCGGTAGCGTGGGGAGCTTTTGTTCCGTTTGCGCCGGTTGCGGTCCAAGTGGCGCAGGCGAGAGCGGAAACAAGCCCCTTGCAGATGATGTGGGAGACCCCGATCGGGGAAGGGACTATGTTGCAGAAATACACGAAGTCGTTCGGAGGTCAGCAGATCACCATCATGGTGACCAAGGTGGACCTGAACAATCCCTACGTGGAGGTCAAGCCGGTCTACGGCACCAACGGCAAGCTGACCGAGCGGCAGACGGTTACCCAGATGGCTCGGGAGACCGGTGCTGTTGCCGCCATCAACGCCGACTTTTTCAACATGACCAAACGGGGTGCGCCGTTTGGCATCGTCATGAAGGACAAGCAGTTGATCTCGTCGATGGGGCACATCTCCTACTGGTACAGTCTGGGGATTACCAGCGACAAAAACGCGGCTATCGAAAAGTTCGGTTTTACCGGAAAAGTGACGGCACAAAACGGCAATTCGTTTCCGCTGCAGGGACTCAACAAGGAAGAATACAATCCCAGCGAAGGACGGAAAAGTCACGAGAACCAGTTGAACCTGTATACGCCGGCGTTCGGCAAGACCAGTCTCGGAGCGATTGCCGGCTACAAGGACGTCGTCGAAGTGCTGTTTGTGGACAACGTGGCCAAGGAAGTGCGCATCAACCAACCCGGCTTTTACATACCGTACAACGGCTACGTGCTGTGGGGACACGGCGCGGCTGCCAACTTCCTGAAGCAAAACTTCCCGGTGGGGTCAAGGGCGACTGTCGAGTACCAGACGACGCCGCTCAATCAGGACTGGGTGCAGGCGGTGGGCGGAAACGTGCTGCTGGTCGATCAGGGCAAAGCGCTGTCCTCGTTCCCGGCCGACAAATCGATTCTCTCGATCAACGCCCGCACCGCTGTCGGCGTCCCCCGCGACGGCAAGACGCTGTACATGGTGACCGTGGACGCGAGCAAAGGCGTCTATCTGGATGAATTGGCCAAAATCATGGCCGAACTGGGGTCCTGGCGGGCGGTGAACTTCGATGGCGGCGGTTCGACCACGATGGCCGTGCGCATGTTGGGCGAAACGCACGCCAGCCTGGCCAACCAGCCAAAAGACGGCGCGGAACGGCGGGTTCCGACCGGACTGGCCGTGTACAACACGGCGCCGCCGGGAGAACTGGCAGGTTTCCGGATCTTCGGCCCGACAGAAATGCTGATCGGTCAAACGGCGGAGTTTACGACCAAGGCGTACGACTCGCACTACCAGCCGTACGCAGTCAATCCGTCCACCATCGTCTGGGAGGCCGGGGACGCGGGCACGTTTAACGGACAGTACTTCACCCCGACCCGTTCGGGACAGGTATCGGTTACGGCGCGTGTGGGCAGCGTGGCCTCGAGCAGTGCGGTGCACGTCATTTCCGGCAGCGAGGTGCAGCAGATCGTCGTCTCGCCCAATCCGATCACCATCGCGCCCGGACAGACGCTTACCCTGGACGTGAAGATCAAGACGAAAAAGGGACAGCTGATCCAGGCGACCCCGCTCAGCGTCCAGACCAGCGTCAATTCGGCAGCGGCGACGGTCAACGACAAGCTGCAGCTCGTCGCGGGACAGGAACCGGGCAGCGGGACGCTGACCGTAACCTACGATGGCGTCACCACCAGTGTGCCGTTCGTCGTCGGGCAGTTTGAACAGCCGTGGCTTACCTTTGACAATCAAACAGGCATGCACCATGCGGCCGTGCCGGCTTCGATCAACAACAGCGGATCGTTTACCGCGGTATCCGATCCGGTCTTCCGCACCCGCAAGGCAGCCAAGCTGCTCTACAACTTCTCCGGTGCGCCGGCGACCGACCTGCGCATCGCCTACGGCCGCGTTGCATCCCAGCCGGTGACCATACCGGGCAAACCGATCGGCCTGGGTCTGTGGGTGTATGGAGACAACAGCAAGCACTGGCTGCGTGCAGAGGTCATCGACGCCAACGGCAAGACCGTCTACGTCGATTTGGCCCAGTCAATCGACTGGAGCGGATGGAAGCAGGTCAAGGGGTACTTCCCGGCCAACGCAGCCTACCCGCTGAAGCTGAAGAGCATCTACGTCGTCGATCGCCCCGATGACGGCAACCGTCACGACCAAGGAACGCTGTACTTTGACGAGGTTTCCCTGCTCCTGCCGAGCACGGCCGGCAATCAGCCGACCGGCAGAGACATCGTGCCGGAGACGCCGGGCACCCTTTCCCTGGGCGCTGAACTGGACCTCGGCTATTCGTTCGTGCGCACGGCGTCTTTTCTGCAGTCTGCTTCGATCAAGGTCAATTCGATTGTGCAGCAGCAGCTCCCCGGTTACGTGCCGGCCGACTACTCGTTTACCATCAAGCCGGGCGCTCTGAAGGAAGGTCAAGAGGACCAAATCTCCACGTCGCCGGTGACGTTGACGCTGACGCCGAAACAGTGGCTGCCGGGCAAAGGCGTGGGCCTGCTGTACGTAAACGAGGCAAACAAGACGTTTGACCAGATCCCTGGCGCCGTCAATGCAAAGGGGCAGTGGGTGTACGAAGTGAACGCCTACGGCACGTACATCCCGTACTACATGGACGGCGGCGGCGTCGCCTTCACGGACATCGCCAACCACCCGGCCAAGGCGGAAATCACCTACATGGCACAAAGGGGCCTGGTGAAGGGATTGACGGAAACCACGTTTGGCCCCGAAGTCCCGCTGACCCGCGCCCAGTATGTCACACTGCTGGCTCGGACGTTCGAGTGGGAGCTGCCGTCCTCGCCGAAGCTTGGCTTCAAGGACAAAATCCCGGCATACGCACAAGGGGCGGTGCAGGTGGCAGTCTCCAAAGGGCTGGTCAAAGGGTATCCGGACAATACCTTCCGTCCTGATCAACCGGTGACCCGGGCGGAAGCGGCTGTGATCCTCGACCGCGTGCTGAAACAAAAGGGGACGACGTCCAAGGCGATCACCGACAAGCAGGTATGGCCCGCCTGGGCTGCCTCGTCGATTACCAACATCGTCGGGCTGGGGCTGATCGACCCGATCGGCAGCAGGTATGAGCCGAACAAGGCGACCACCCGTGCAGTTTGCGTCGTGGCGATGTACCGGATTTTGCAGAAAAAATAATTGATCGGAATGTCGACGAAAGACCGAGTTCTTCCCGAGGGAAGACTCGGTCTTTTGTTCTGTTTTTGGCCGGGTCTTCAAAAATCCTTTGCAGAAATTTGTTAACTAAAATACAATTTTGGTTGACAAATTGTTTTCCAAATATTGTGCCGAAGGAGGGGACCCGGTTGTCACATCCACATACCTACGAAGAATTGGCACGAAAAAACAAACAGTACCTTTGGCATCCCTTCACGCAAATGAAGGACTACGTGGCGGAAGATCCGCTGATCATCGCGCGGGGCGAGGGGATCAAGCTGATTGACGTAAACGGCAAGGCCTATTACGACGGGTTTTCGTCCGTCTGGCTGAACGTTCACGGCCACAACGTGCCGGAGCTGAACCGGGCGATTGTCGAGCAGTTGGAGCAGGTGGCGCACTCCACCCTGCTGGGCATGGCCAATGTACCGTCCATTCTGCTGGCGGAGCAGCTTGTCGGCATTGCGCCCGACGGCTTGACCAAGGTGTTCTACTCCGACAGCGGAGCGACCGCCGTGGAGATCGCCTTGAAAATGGCGTTTCAGTACTGGCAGAACATTGGCGTCACCGGCAAGCGTTCCTTTATTACCATGAACAACGCCTACCACGGGGATACGATCGGCGCCGTCAGCGTCGGGGCGATTCCGCTGTACCACGAGGTGTACCGGCCGCTGCTCTTTTCCTCGTATACGATCCCGTACCCCTATCCATATCGTCACGAGGGAGAGCGGTCCGCCGTCGAAGAGACGCTTGCCAGTCTGGAGCGGCTGCTTATTGAGAAGGCGGACGAGATCGCCGCGCTGATCGTGGAGCCGATCGTCCAGGGGGCGGGCGGGATGATCATCATGCCCGACGGCTGCCTGAAGCAGATAGCCGATATGGCCCGGGCGTATGACGTGCTGCTGATCGCCGACGAAGTGGCTACCGGTTTTGGCCGCACCGGCAAGATGTTCGCCTGCGAGCACGAAGGCGTGACGCCGGACATCATGGCGGTGGCGAAAGGGATTACCGGCGGCTATTTGCCGGTAGCCGCGACGCTGACAACGGACCGGGTATACGACGCCTTTTACGCCGACTACGAGGAGCAGAAGACGTTTTTCCACGGTCATTCCTACACCGGCAATCCGCTCGGCTGCGCCGTCGCCCTGGCCAACTTGCGTCTGCTTAAAGAGCGGCGGATCGTCGAGGGAGTGGCGGAAAAATCGCGCCGTCTGGCGAAGCTGCTGGCGCCGCTGGCCGATTTTGACCACGTGGGAGAGGTGCGGCAAAAAGGCTTTATGGTCGGCATCGAACTGGTGCGGGACAAGCAGACCAAAGAGCCGTATCACTGGGATGAGCGGATCGGCGTCCGGGTCTGCCGACGGGCGCGGGAAAACGGGCTGCTGACCCGGCCGCTGGGCAACGTCGTCGTGCTGATTCCGCCGCTGGTCAGCACGGAGGACGAACTGGCGGAGATGGTGGGCATTCTGGCGGAAGCGATCGAGGACGTAACCGCGTCAGCCGCGGTCAAAGGAGCGTGACACAGATGGGAGACGAGTGCTTCGCCGGCTTGTTCGTCGCCGGCACCGACACCGGGGTGGGGAAAACAGTCGTGACGGGCGGACTGGCCGCTGCCCTGCGCGAGGACGGCCTGAATCTGGGGGTCTGGAAGCCGGTCCAATCGGGGGGAGAAACGGAAGAAGAGCGGGATTCGTACCGCCTGCGCACGCTTTCGGGTGTAGCCGACGCCTGCGAGGAGATCGCCCCGTTTTCCTTTGCCGCGCCGCTGACCCCGCTGCTTGCCGCCGAGGCGGAGGGCGTCAGCCTTTCCCTGGAGACGATCATCGCGTCCGGCCGGCCGCTCAAGCGCCGGCACGATGCGCTGCTGGTGGAAGGAGCGGGCGGATTGGCGGTTCCCTTGACCGCAAGCGAGCTGATGATTGATCTGGCCGCCCGCCTCGGCATGCCGCTGCTGCTCGTGGGGCGCGCCGGTCTGGGGACGATCAACCACACCCTGCTGTCGGTGGAGTACGCCAGGCAGCGGGGCATCACGGTAGCGGGGGTCATCCTGAACGGCAGCCGTGCGGACAATGGCGACCAAAGCGTGGAAAGCAACGCGGCGATGATTGAACGGTTCGGCGATGTGCCCGTGCTCGGGCAAATACCCTGGTTGGAAGGGAACATGACCCGTGCCGGTGTGATCGAAGCGATACGCCGCCATGCCGATCTGGAGCGCATCCGCGGCTGGGTGGAAAAAAGCATGCTGCAAAAAGGAGAGGATTGCCGATGAATCGAATGGTGACGGCCGTAAACTGGGAGGATTACGCGGAAAAAGCGCTGGCCGGGGAGGGACTGACGCGGGAGGAGGCGCTGTCCGTGCTGCGGGCGGACGACGACGACATCCTGCCGCTCATGCACGCCGCTTTTCGCGTTCGAAAGCGCTACTACGGGAAAAAGGTAAAGCTGAACATGATCATCAACGCCAAGAGCGGGCTGTGTCCCGAAGACTGCGGCTACTGTTCGCAGTCGATCGTCTCCAGCGCGCCGATCCAAAAGTACACGCTGTTGGACAAGGAGACCCTCCTGGCAGGAGCGCGTGAGGCGCTGAACCGCATGGCCGGCACCTACTGCATCGTCGCCTCCGGACGGGGCCCCACGGACAAGGAGCTGGAGCAGGTGATCGAGGCGGTCAGGGAGATTCGCGCCACCATGCCGCTGAAAATCTGTGCGTGTCTCGGCCTGTTGAGTGAGGAGCAAGCGGCCCGGCTGGCGGAGGCGGGCGTCCACCGCTACAACCACAACCTGAATACCAGCCGCGCCAACTACAGCAACATCACGTCGACCCATACCTACGATCAGCGCGTGGAAACGGTGGAAACCGTGAAGCAGTCGGGGATGTCCCCCTGCTCCGGGGTGATCATCGGCATGGGAGAAAGCGATGAGGAGGTCGTCGAGATGGCGTATGCGCTGCGCGAACTGGACGCCGATTCCATTCCGGTCAATTTCCTTAACGCGATTCCCGGCACACCGCTGGAAGGATACGGGCGGACGCCGGCCCTGCGTGCGCTCAAAGTGCTGGCGCTGTTCCGGTTTGTCTGTCCGACCAAGGAAATCCGCGTCGCAGGCGGGCGCGAGGTCAACCTGCGGACCCTGCAGCCGCTGGCCCTGTACGCGGCCAACTCCATTTTCGTCGGCGATTACCTGACCACGCCCGGCCAGGAGGTTGCGACCGACCATCAGATGATAGAAGATCTCGGCTTCGAGATTGAGCGCTGCGCGCTGCAGGAGTGAGGCGGATGAACGGAACCGTCTATTGCGACTGGATGGAAGCGGAGCTGGACGCGCTCCGGCAGCAGTCCCTGCACAGGTGCCTGCGCATCGTGGACGACCGCGGCGAGGAAGGGGGCAAATGGCTGACAGTTGGCGGCAGGAGGCTGTTTAACCTCTCCTCCAACGACTACCTGGGCCTGGCGGGCGATCCCCGGATCGCCGATGCTGCCCGTCAGGCGGCGGAACAATGGGGAGCGGGAGCAGCCGCCTCCCGGTTGATTTGCGGCAATCACCGCTGGTATGCCGATCTGGAAGAACGTCTGGCCGAATGGAAGCAGCGGGAAGCGGCGCTGGTCTTCGCCAATGGCTACATGGCCAATCTGGGGGTAATCGCCGCGCTGGTCGGGCGGGCGGACGCCGTGTTCAGCGACCGGCTGAACCACGCCAGCATTGTCGACGGCATCATTCTCAGCCGCGCCCGCCACTACCGCTACCGCCACAACGATCCGGAACACCTGGAGCACCTGTTGAAAAAGCACGCCGGACACCGCCGCGCCCTGATCGTCACCGATGCCGTCTTTTCCATGGACGGAGATGCGGCGCCGCTAAGTGAACTGGTGGAGCTCAAAGCGCGCTGCGGCGCGATGCTGATGGTGGACGAGGCGCATGCCGGCGGCGTGAGAGGCAGCAGGGGGCAGGGGCTGTGTCACGAACTGGGACTGCACGAGCAGGTGGATGTGATCATGGGCACCTTCAGCAAGGCGTTTGGCGTGTACGGCGCCTACGTCTGCGCCGACCGCGTGCTGATTGACTACCTGGTCACGAAGACGCGCCCGCTGATCTACTCCACCGCGCTGCCGCCGATGGTGGTGGCTGCCGTCCGCAAAGCGCTGGAAGTGGTGCAGGAGGAAGGCTGGCGCCGCACCCGGCTCAGGGAAAACAGCGCCTGGTTTCGCCGGCGGCTGCGGGCGTGCGGTTTTGCGATCGGAGAGGGCGACTCGCCGATCATCCCGTGGATCGTCGGCGACAACAGGCAGGCGCTCCGGTTGAGTCAACGTCTGGAGGAGCGGGGGATCGCCGCCGTCGCCATCCGCCCCCCGACCGTACCGGAAGGCACTGCCCGCATTCGTTTTTCTCTGATGGCGACGCATACGCGTGAGGAATTGGAGGAGGTTATTCGGCAGATGCAGTTGGCGGCGGGAGCAGGGGAGGTGGAGACGGGATGAAGGCGGCGATGCTGTGGTTGAACGGGTGGGGGATGTCCGACGAGGTGTGGTGCAGCATGCAGAGCCAGTTTCCGGAGTGTGCGCACACCGTCCCTGACCTGTCCGTGGCGGACCAGCCTGAAGCGTTTTACGAGATCGCCCGTCAGGCGGCATTATCGACTGCTTCCCTGCCGCTGATCGCGGTCGGCTGGTCGCTGGGCGGGATGCTGGCACAGCGGCTGGCAGCTGAGGGGTTGGCCGCAGGGCTGGTCTTGATCGGCACGACGGCCCGGTTTGTGCGTCCCCGCGAGGAGCGGCGGCTCGGCTGGCTGGACGCGCAGGTGCGGCGGATGGAGCGGGCGCTGTACGCGGATCGGACGGGCGTGATGCGGACGTTTTGGCAATCGATGTTTACGGCAGAGGAGCGGCAGCAGGCCGATTCGTCCGTCTCTGTATGCGACGCATGGCCCCTGTCGGCACTCGCGGCCGGATTGTCTTACATGCGGGAGGAAGACCTCCGTCCGCATCTCGGAAGCATCACCTGCCCGACGCTGGTGATTCACGGGACGGCCGACGGGATCTGCCCGTTTTCGGCAGGGGAGGAATTGGCCGCGAGCATACCGGCGGCCCGGCTGGAGGCAATCGTCGGGGGAGGTCACGCGCTGCCGCTCGTCCATTGTAATGCTGTAGCGGACGCAATCAAAAGGATGGTGGAACACAGTGTGGAAAGCAGCAGTCAGCAGACGGTTCAGTGAAAAGGCTGACACCTATGACCGGTACGCCCTGGTGCAGCGGGAGATGGCGGCGGAACTGGCGGCAGCGCTGGAGGCTGAGATGCCGCTGACGAACGAGGTTCGCCGGGTGGTGGAAGTAGGCTGCGGTACGGGCGGTTTGACCAGCCTGCTCCGCGATCGCTGCGGCAGTGCGGAGTACCTGGCGCTGGACATCGCGCCGGGCATGCTGGAAGCGGCGCGGCGGCGCCTTGGCCCGACCGGGCGGACGTGCCGGTTTGTGCTGGCCGACGTCGAGGAGTGGATCTGGAAGCAGGCGGAGCAGTGGGCCGATCTGATCGTCTCCAGCGCCTGTTTTCAATGGCTGCGGCAGCCGGAGAGGACGGCGGAGGGACTGTACCGGCTGCTGCGGCCGGGTGGCTCGCTGCTATTTGCCACCTTTGGGCCGCGGACGTTTTGGGAACTGCACGACTCGTTTTCATCGGCCTACCGCAACCTCCGGCGGGAGCCGCAGCGGCACGGGCTGTCATTTTGCACGCCGGACGAATGGCGGGCGATGCTGGATCGGGCCGGTTTTGCCGGCGTGCGGATACGTACCCGGGAGGTGCGGCTCCACTATCCGGACGTGCGTTCGTTTTTGCACGCGGTCAAGGGAATCGGCGCCAGCACCTGTCCGGCGTCGGACAGCGCCGGGTTGGGGCAGCGGCGGTTGCTGACGGAAATGATGGAGGCGTACCGGAGCCGTTTTGGCGGAGCGGAGGGCATTCCCGTCACGTACGAACTTGTCTATGTGGCGGCCGAACGGCAGGAGGGAAGGGAAAAATCGGTTGGTCCCAACCGGCAGGATATTTTGCGAAAAAAGGGAATTGTATGATGAAGACCTTCATGCTGTTTTCCAAGGAGTGATCCAGATGAGTCAGAAAGAGGTAGTGATTGTCAGCGCAGTGCGCACGGCCATCGGCAGTTTTCAGGGCTCGCTGTCCGGTGTCAGCGCGCCGCAGTTGGGAGCTGTCGTGCTGGAGGCGGCTTTGCAGCGGGCAGGCGTTGCGAAGGAAGCAGTGGACGAAGTAATCATGGGCAACGTGCTGCAGGCTGGACTGGGACAAAATCCGGCGCGCCAGGCGGCGATCCGCGCAGGACTGCCGCAGGAGACGCCGTCAATGACGATCAACAAGGTATGCGGCTCAGGATTGAAAGCGCTTCACCTGGCCACCCAGGCGATTCTCTGCGGCGATGCAGACGTGGTGCTGGCCGGTGGCATGGAGAACATGAGCCAGGCACCCTACCTGCTGGAAGGGGCCCGCAACGGCTACCGCATGGGCGACCAGAAAGTCGTCGACTCGATGATCCGCGACGGCTTGTGGTGTGCGTTCAACGATTATCACATGGGCATCACGGCGGAAAATCTTTGTGTCGAGTACGGGATTAGCCGGGAAGAGCAGGATGAATTTGCCGCCTGGAGTCAGGAAAAGGCGCAGCGCGCCCTGGCAGAGGGGCGTTTTCGCGACGAGATCGTGCCCGTGCCGATTCCGCAGAAAAAGGGAGACCCGGTCCTGTTTGAGGTGGATGAATTTCCTCGCGCCGGCGTGACGGTGGAATCGCTCGGCAAGCTGCGGCCGGCATTCAAAAAGGACGGAACGGTGACCGCGGGCAACGCGTCGGGTATCAACGACGGAGCGGCCGCCCTGTTGGTCATGTCCGGCGAAAAGGCGGCCGAGCTGGGTGTCAAGCCGCTGGCCCGGATCGTCGCCAACGCCAGCGCCGGTGTCAACCCGGGCATCATGGGCATCGGACCAGTACCGGCGACGCAGCGGGTGCTGAAAAAGGCAGGTCTCTCACTGGACGAGATCGATTTGATCGAGGCCAACGAGGCGTTCGCCGTCCAGTCGCTGGCAGTCGGAAAGGCGCTGGGCATCCCGCGCGACAAACTGAACGTAAACGGCGGTGCAATCGCCCTCGGACACCCGATCGGCGCCAGCGGAGCGCGCGTGCTGGTCACGCTGATTCACGAATTGCACAAGCGTTCAGGGGTAAAATATGGATTGGCGACGCTGTGCATCGGAGGCGGACAAGGAGTGGCCACAGTCGTCGAGAAACTGTAAGCGGACAGGCTTCAGTTTCATGCGCAAGGAGACGTACAACTTGTCGGTTTTTGTAAGAAATGGTTCGCCATTTTCAAATGTGAACGCTTTGTGTACAGAATAAACCGCACGTTGACAAAGGGAATAAATCTTCGTTAATATGGATGAGGGCAAAGGGGCACTTGACACCTGCCCTCTCCTTGTGTATGAAAGGGGGCGGTCCAGTGCCGAAAATTGATAATCCGTGGCGGGCCATCACGCTGGTCAGCCTGATCGGTGTCGATCTGGCCGTCTGCGTTATCGCAGGCGTCTATCTGGGCAGGTACGTCGACAACCTGCTCGCCACCAAACCGTGGTTTATGATGATCGGATTGCTCGCCGGATTGGGTATAGGCGTGTACAGTGTCTACCGCATAGTCCGCGGTTACCTGTAGGGAGATTGAACATGCATACGTTTACTTCGGCTATGCGAGCGGCTTTCCGCTATGCTTTTGTTTGTATGGCCCTGGTTGTGATACTCTGGGCCCTGTTGCCTCAGCATCGATTGTTTTTGCAAAGCCTCCTGCTCGGTATGGGCGGGAGTGTCCTCAGCGGCACGCTGCTGGTCAGCAAAACCTGGCGGATCGGCCAGATGGCTGTCGATCCGAATGTGCGGCCGAAAGGAACTGGCATGCTGCAGCGCCTTCTCGTGGCCGGATTTGCCGTCTTTATGACAATCCGCTTTCCCCATCTGTTTGTGCTTTCCGGCGTGCTGATCGGCCTTTTCCTCTTTCAAGTTCTAGGCTTCTTTTTTGTTTATCGCTCCTTCAAATAGATTGGATTGACAAGCATTTTTTTCGATCTGACTTTGTTGGTGCAACAGATTCGCACGGAAGAAAGGGGTGAATTACATGCATTACTCTTTGCGATTCAAATGGTTGGGTATGGTATTTGACATCTCGACCATCATTGCGATTGTGGTAACAGCCTTGATTGTGCTGTTCTTCTGCATCGGGATGACCCGCAACCTCACCTCTGGCGTTCCCGGAGGCAGGCAAAACGTGATGGAGTGGATTGTCGACTTCGTCACCGGTATCACCAAAAGCTACATCGAGCCGAAAAAGGCAGCCGGTTTTGTCTCGCTGGCGCTGACGCTGTTCCTCTACATCTTCATCGGGAACCAGTTGGGCCTTCTGTTCAACGTGAACACGGCGATTCACAACAATCCTGAGAAGAACCAGTATGTGAGCGATACCGTCAAAGACATGCTGACGGTCGCTACGACGGAAGAAGCCAAAAAGGAAAAGCTGGCGAAGCTGGAAGAGGAGATCAACGATCCTCACGGCCACGGCGCCTCCATCGGCTGGTGGAAATCGCCGACCGCCACTCCGAGCGTAACCTTTGCGCTGGCATTGGTGGTTCTTCTGTACGCCCACTACCTGGGGATGAAGAAAAGCTTTGGCGGCTGGCTCAAGCACACGTTTCTGAACCCGATTCACATCCTCGAAGAGTTCATCATCAAGCCGCTGACGCTTCCGTTGCGTCTATTCGGTAACATCTTCGCGGGCGAGGTTCTCATTGCGTTCCTGCTTGGCGTGGGGATCTTCGGCAGCATTCCGCTGTTCCTGTGGCTGGGCTACTCCGTATTCGTCGGCTCGGTCCAAGCCTTTATCTTCACCACGCTGGCGATGGTATACATTTCCCAACAAGTGAATGACCAACATTAATTCGCAGTAGATGTTTATTTTTCACAACACTAAGGAGGTATTTTTACAATGGAAGGTTTGGCTCTTGCAATCGGTATCGTATTTGGTCTGGCTGCTCTGGGTGCAGCGATCGGCAACTCCCTGGTAATTTCTCGTACAATTGAAGGCGTCGCTCGCCAACCGGAAGCACGCGGTAGCCTGATGGGTCTGATGTTCCTCGGTCTCGGTCTCGTCGAGGCGGTTCCGATTATCGCGGTTGCGATTGGTTTCATCCTCTTCGGTCGTCTGTAAGCGAGCGAACAATCGAAACGATAGGCGGGGGCTTGACCTTCGCCTCTATTTTGGTCAGTGGACGGTGTACACGTTTCCATTGACACCGGTGTCGGCTGAGTGTGGCGTCCCGTACGGCGCACCGCCGACACTCGCACATCTTGTGCGTAACATAGTGGCTTGCCTCGCCTGGTGCGCGGCGATGCCACGTTATTCTTGCGGAAACAAACGGCTGTACCCGTAGAGATACATTCTCCTGTGTGCAAGGAAGGAGTGAAACGAATGCTCGACTTTGGTGCCGTAGCCCTCGAATGGGGCTCGCTTTTAACCCAAGCTATCGTATTCCTGCTGCTGCTGCTGGCGGTTCGCAAGTTTGCCATGGGCCCGATCGTGGCAGTGATGGAAAAGCGTCGTCAGCATATTGAAAACGAAATCACCACGGCTGAGCGCAGCCGCAAAGAAGCGGAAGCACTGCTGGCCGAACAGCGCCGCGTGCTGGACGAAGCTCGCCTCGAAGCCAAATCGATCATCGACCGCGCGACGAAGCAAGCGTCCGATGAAGCAGCCAAAATCGTGGCTGACGCCCAAGCTGCTGCTGAACGCATGAAAGCGGACGCAAGCGCGGAACTGGCGCGTGAAGTGGAGAAAGCGAAGGCAGAACTGCGCGACCAAATGACCGGTCTGTCCGTACTGCTCGCATCCAAGATCATCGAGAAAGAACTGGATGAAGCGACGCAAAAAGCGACGATTGACAAATTCCTCGCTCAAGTGGGAGATCGCCTATGAGCGGCGCGGTAAGCAAGCGCTACGCTCGCGCGTTGTTTGAAGTAGCCAGCGAGCGTGGGAAGCTCGACCAGATTGAAGCGGATCTGAAAGCGGTCGTGGAAGCGATTGAACAGAACGCCGATCTGAGCAAGATTCTGCTCCACCCGCACATCGCGCGTGCGGCGAAAAAATCCCTGGCCGACGACCTGTTCAAACGCCATGTGAGCGAAGAAACGCACAACTTCCTCAATGTCCTGATCGACAACGGACGCGAGGGACAACTGTTGGAGGTCTACCGCTCCTTTGTGCGGATGGCCAACGAAGCCCGCGGCATCGCCGAAGCGACCGTGACCAGTGCCAAGCCGCTCAGTGACGAAGAACAGGCGGAGCTGGCGGAAAAGCTCGGACAAAAGCTGAACAAGAAGCTGCGCGTGCAAACCGTCGTGGACCCGTCCATTCTGGGCGGCATCGTCATCAAGATCGGCGACCGTCTGTACGACGGCAGCATCAAGACAAAACTGGAACACTTCGCGCATCAGCAATAAGATCGTTTGGATGAATGGGGTGAATATATAGTGAGTGCAATCAGACCAGAAGAAATTAGCTCCCTCATCAAAGAGCGGATTGCTAATTTTACATCTGAAATCGAAGTTGTGGACGTAGGCACGGTCATTCAGATCGGTGACGGTATCGCTCGCGTTCACGGTTTGGAAAAAGCCATGGCGGGGGAACTGCTCGAGTTCCAAAACGGCGTCATGGGTATGGTACTCAACTTGGAAGAAGACAACGTGGGTGTCGTTATTCTCGGTCCGTTCCGCGACATTAAAGAAGGCGACACGGTAAAACGCACCGGCCGCATCATGGAGGTGCCGGTGGGCGAAGCGCTGCTCGGCCGTGTGGTAAACCCGCTCGGTCAACCGCTCGACGGACTGGGCCCGATCAACACGACGGAATTCCGTCCGGTTGAAAGCCCGGCTCCTGGTGTTATGGCGCGTAAATCCGTTCACGAGCCGCTGCAAACCGGTATCAAGGCAATCGACGCGATGATTCCGATCGGTCGCGGTCAGCGCGAGCTGATCATCGGTGACCGTCAAACCGGTAAAACGGCTGTGGCGCTGGACACCATCATCAACCAAAAAGGCCAAAACATGATTTGTATCTACGTGGCAATCGGCCAAAAGCAATCGACCGTTGCCAACATCGTGGAAACCCTGCGCAAGCACGGTGCCCTGGAGTACACCATCGTGGTGTCCGCGACGGCGTCCGACCCGGCTCCGCTCCTGTTCCTGGCTCCGTACGCAGGCGTGTCCATGGGTGAATACTTCATGTACAAAGGACAGCACGTCCTCTGCGTGTACGACGACCTGTCCAAGCAAGCAGCGGCATACCGCGAAATGTCCCTCCTGCTCCGTCGTCCTCCGGGCCGCGAAGCGTATCCGGGTGACGTCTTCTACCTGCACTCCCGTCTGCTGGAGCGTGCTGCGAAGCTCTCCGACGAAATGGGTGCCGGTTCCCTGACTGCACTGCCGTTCATCGAAACGCAAGCGGGTGACATTTCCGCGTACATTCCGACCAACGTAATCTCCATCACCGACGGTCAGATCTTCCTGGAGACCGACCTGTTCAACTCCGGTCAACGCCCTGCGGTTAACACGGGTCTTTCCGTATCCCGCGTAGGTGGTGCGGCGCAAATCAAGGCAATGAAAAAAGTTGCCGGTCCGCTCAAGCTGGAGCTGGCCCAATACCGCGAGCTGGCAGCGTTTGCGCAGTTCGGTTCCGACCTGGACAAGGCGACGCAAGCCCGTCTGACCCGCGGTCAGCGCCTGATGGAAGTCATGAAGCAAAACCAATTCGATCCGATGCCGGTGGAGAAGCAGGTTGCCATCATCTACGCCGCAACCAAAGGCTATCTCGACGATATTCCGGTAGAGGATGTGCGCCGTTTCGAGAAGGAATTCCTCTCCTACCTCGATTCCAACAAGCCGCAACTGCTCGAACACATTCGCACGACCAAAGAGCTTCCGGATGAAAAAGACCTGAACGCAGCGATCGAAGAGTTCAAAAAAGGCTTTTCGGTTAGCCGCTAAGCGGATATAGATTGACATCTGTTGCATGCCGGCCGACTGCGGTTCGGCATGCACCCCCAAGGTGGTGAAAAGAGAGTGGCTAAAGGAATTCGCGAAATTCGAAGCCGTATCAAGAGCTTTAAGAATACGCGCCAAATCACCAAGGCGATGAAGATGATGGCGGCAGCGAGACTTCGCCGCGCCCAGGAGAGAGCGGAAGCGGCACGTCCGTATGCTCACAAGATCCGGGAGGTTATTGCCAGCATCGCGAGCGGCACGACTGCGGTAAAACATCCGATGCTGGAATCCCGGCCGGTGAAAAAGACCGGGTACATCGTCATCACCTCGGACCGCGGCATGGCTGGCGGCTATAACGGAAACGTCATTCGGAAAGTGCTCCAGGCCATCAAGGAGAAGCACAAGTCGCAGGACGAATACGCCATCTTTGTGCTGGGGCGCAAAGGGCGCGATTTTTTCCGCAAGCGCAACTACCCGATTATTGATGAGGTCGTGGGACTGCCCGGCAACCCGACGTTTGCCGACATCAAGAAAATCGCCAGCGCGGCGGTTCAGATGTTTGCCGACGAAAAAATCGACGAGCTGTACCTTTGCTACAATGAATTCCGCAGTGCCATTTCGCAGGTGCCGACGATTACCCGTCTGCTCCCGCTGAACGCTGTGGAGAGCGGTGAACAGCGCCAGATGAACTACGAATACGAACCGTCCGCTGAAGAAGTGCTGTCGGTGCTGCTGCCGAAATATGCAGAAACGCTCGTGTACAGCGCGCTCCTGGATGCAAAGGCGTCTGAGGAAGGAGCCCGCATGACCGCGATGGGCAACGCAACGGACAATGCAACCGCCATGATCGACAAGCTGACACTGGAGTACAACCGTGCCCGTCAGGCAGCCATTACCCAAGAGATCTCCGAAATTGTCGCAGGTGCGAATGCGCAAGCGTAATGGCTAGGTAAACGCCCAAATCAGTTTCACAGGAGGGAAGAAGTAAGATGGCGAAAGGACGCGTGGTTCAGGTAATGGGTCCCGTTGTAGACATCGAGTTTGAACGCGGACACCTGCCTGCCATTTACAATGCGATCAAGATTCAACATAAAGCGCAAAACGCGGGGGAGCGCGACATTGATTTGACCGTTGAGGTTGCGGTTCACCTGGGCGACAATCGCGTACGTACCGTTGCGATGGCATCCACCGACGGTCTGGTGCGCGGCATGGAAGCGATTGACACAGGTGCTCCGATCTCCGTACCGGTTGGTCAGGTAACCCTGGGCCGTGTATTCAACGTGCTGGGTGAACCGATCGACCTGAAGGAACTGGGCGAAGTGGAGCGCCGCGACCCGATCCACCGCAAAGCGCCGGAGTTTGTAGAACAAGCAACGACCGTAGAAATTCTCGAAACCGGTATTAAGGTAATCGACCTGCTCGCGCCGTACATCAAGGGTGGTAAAATCGGTCTGTTCGGCGGTGCGGGCGTAGGAAAAACCGTTACCATCCAAGAGCTGATCAACAACATCGCACAAGAGCACGGCGGTATCTCCGTATTCGCCGGCGTAGGCGAGCGCACGCGTGAAGGTAACGACCTGTATCACGAGATGAAAGACGCAGGCGTTCTGCCGAAAACCGCGATGGTGTTCGGTCAGATGAACGAACCGCCGGGTGCGCGTCTGCGCGTGGCGCTGACCGGTCTGACCATGGCGGAGTACTTCCGTGACGAAGAGGGCCGCGACGTACTCTTGTTCATCGACAACATCTTCCGCTTTACCCAAGCGGGTTCCGAGGTATCCGCGCTGCTGGGACGCATGCCGTCTGCGGTAGGTTATCAGCCGACGCTGGCAACCGAGATGGGTCAGCTGCAAGAGCGCATTACCTCTACGAAAAAAGGTTCCGTAACGTCCATCCAAGCGATCTACGTACCGGCGGACGACTACACCGACCCGGCTCCGGCTACGACCTTCGCACACTTGGACGCTACCACCAACCTGGAGCGTTCTATCGCCGAGCTGGGTATCTTCCCTGCGGTTGACCCGCTCGCATCCACATCCCGTGCGCTGTCCCCGGACATCGTCGGACAAGAGCACTACGAAGTGGCGCGTGGCGTGCAAAAAATCCTGCAGCGCTACAAAGAGCTCCAGGACATCATCGCGATCCTGGGTATGGACGAGCTGAGCGACGAAGACAAGCTGATCGTAGCTCGTGCACGCCGCATTCAGCGCTTCCTGTCCCAACCGTTCCACGTGGCCGAGCAGTTTACCGGCTTCCCGGGCAAATACGTCCCGCTCAAGGAAACGGTCCGCAGCTTCAAAGAAATCCTGGAAGGCAAGCACGACGATCTGCCTGAGGCGGCATTCCTCTACGTAGGTACGATTGAGGAAGCGGTTGAGAAAGCGAAGACCATGGCGTAAGACACCCTGGAAAGGGGAGACCAGTAAGTGAGCAAGATGACAGTGGAAGTCGTAACTCCTGAACGGGTTGTCTACAGCGGCGAAGCCAGCATGGTCATTGCCCGAGGCGTGCAGGGGGATCTCGGTATTTTGCCGAACCACATGCCGCTGGTAACCCCGCTGAAAATAGCGCCTGTTCGGATCAAGACGGAAGGCGAGAAAGAGATTCGCATGGCCGTAAGCGGCGGGTTCATGGAAGTTCGCGGCGACAAGGTGACGATTCTGGCCGAGACGGCAGAACTTCCGGAGGACATTGACGTGGAACGCGCCAAGGCGGCAAAAGAACGCGCCGAAAAGCGTTTGATTGACAAGCATCCGGACCTCGACATTCGCCGTGCCGAACGCGCCCTGCAGCGCGCCATGGCTCGTCTCGATGTGACCAACAATCTGTAAGCAAATATCCCCGCGCCACCCGGTTGCGGGGATTTTTCCTGTAGCGGGACGATTTTTTTCCAGTTGGTACTGACCTGCTGTTTCCGTTATAATAAACCTAATGCTCTGTGCCGAGGCGTGCCGTGTGCCCTATAACAGCGAAGGGGGCTGGACGGCACCGGCGATCGGAAAGAAGGAGAGTGTAAGTCATGCAAACGATTCGCGATATTCGCAATAACCAGCAAGGTGTAGTCATTCCCAGCGGATATACGGCTAACGGCTGGTACAACGTGTTGTCTCATGACATGAACGTCCTGTTTCAGGCGTTGTGCTACGTGGTAACCAAATGCGAAAGCAAGGAAGAAATGAAGCAGCAATTGGACAGCTTCAAAGGATTGCAGCATGTGTTTTCCACACTGAATAAGGAAAAATTCAAGTCGGAACAGGACTACAATGCCTATGTGGAGCACGTGGAGAAACACAAGGAGTTCCTGGAGCGCTCCGGTTATCAGTACCCGACCTCCCGGGATGAGGCCATCGAACTGCTGACCAAGTGGGGGCTGGTACTGGACAAGGGCGACGTGTGGGACATCCCCGTACATCCGTTCCCGGACACGGTCGATCTGTTCCAACTGACCGATGCGGAGAAATTTGCCCTGACCCACATCAAGCTGGAGGTATTGGTTCATCCGATCTTCAGCCGTTTGGTGTTGAAACTGCATGAGCACGAGGAAAACACCTTTACCTACACCAAGGCTGAACTGAAAGAGATGCTGAACACCAACGATGCGATGCTGAACGAAGTGCTGATCAAGCTGACGCCGTATATGGAAGAGCCGATTGAAAACATGTTTGAGATTCCGGATGACCAACCGATGACCTTTACGGTTGTATGGGAGCGCATTTACGAGGATTTCCTCGGACAAGAGTTCTCCGCGAATGTTCAATAATAAAGGATATTTGTAATTGGAAAAACTTAGGGACTTTTCTCTAAGTTTTTCCTTTTATTGTCAGAGGAGGGGGCTTTGGTTAGACACTCGTTTGGCGATTTGCTATAATGATGTAGGTATTTTTTTCTAACAGTGTCAGGTTGGATCAGCAGCTTGTCCTGGGGCCGCATGATGCACGAAAAAATACCAGTGTCAATTGTATCGGGATTGCGTTCAAAATTTTTCATATTTTTCACAGAGCGGAGGGAACGTCGGTGAGTGAGGTTTACACCAACAATTACGTGATTGTGGCGATTTTCCTGATCCTTGGGATACTGCTGCCGGTGGCAACCGTGAGCATCATCGGACCACTGCTGCGTCCCAGGAAGCCGACGCCGGAAAAGCAAACCACCTATGAAAGCGGTAACATTCCTGTGGGGGACAGTTGGGTGCGCTTCAACGTCAAGTACTACATTTTCGCCCTGCTGTTTGTCATTTTTGATGTAGAAACCCTCTTTCTCTATCCATGGGCGGTCGCCTATAACCAGTTGGGCCTGTTTGCCCTGATAGAGATGGTGATTTTTATCACGTTGCTGGTGGTTGGTTTGATCTACGCTTGGAGAAAGAAGGTGCTGGAATGGAACTAGATCTCACGAGCATCGCGCCTGAACTGCAGGAAGAACTGAATCGCAACGTCATGTTTACGACGCTGGAAACGCTCAAGGGGTGGGTGAGGAGCAATTCCCTCTGGCCGCTGACGTTCGGGTTGGCCTGCTGTGCCATCGAGATGATGGGTACCGGCGGCTCCCGATTCGACCTTGACCGCTTTGGCGTCATTTTCCGTGCCTCCCCGCGGCAATCCGACGTGATGATCGTGGCTGGCACGGTCACGAAAAAAATGGCGCCGCTCTTGCGCAGATTGTACGACCAAATGCCGGAACC
Organism: Brevibacillus sp. NL20B1; assembly: GCF_018195675.1. Lineage (NCBI taxonomy): Bacteria > Bacillati > Bacillota > Bacilli > Caryophanales > Paenibacillaceae > Brevibacillus > Brevibacillus sp. NL20B1. The sequence continues at coordinate 39,645 of NZ_JAGTPT010000010.1, read as the reverse complement.
CAAATGGGTCATCGCCATGGGCTCCTGTGCCACGGCCGGCGGGCCGTACGTGAGGTCGTACAGCGTGGTGAAAGGTGTAGACCAGATTGTGCCCGTCGATGTCTACATTCCGGGCTGTCCTCCCAACCCGGCAGCATTGATTTACGGCATAAACAAGCTGCAGGAGAAAATTCGCTACGAGGCGAAGACCGGAAAGCGGGTGACCAGCCAATGAGCGACGAAAAGCGCAAACCGACGCCGGAAGAAAAGGCGAAGGCTGCGGCAGAGGCCCGGGCCAAGGCTGAGGCGTTGCGTAAAGCGAAAGAACAGCAGGCGAAAGGGACAGAGCAATCAGCGGCATCCCCTTCGAATGCACAGGCTGCAGGCGGCGACACGTCTGAAGTCCAGCCAACTGCGGCCAAGCCTGTTTCGGAAATGACACCGGAAGAGAAGGCGAAAGCAAAAGCAGCGGCAGCAGCAGCTGCGGCGGCGAAGGCAAAGGCCGCGCGAGAAGCGGCAGAAGCTGGCGGAGCAGAGTCGGGCGGAGACGCCGACGCGAAGGCAAAAGCGGCAGCGGCGGCCAAGGCTAAAGCAGCGGCAGCAGCAGCTGCGGCGGCAAAGGCAAAGGCCGCGCGAGAAGCGGCGGAAGCTGGCGGGGCAGAGTCGGGCGGAGACGCCGACGCGAAGGCAAAAGCGGCAGCAGCGGCCAAGGCTAAAGCAGCGGCAGCAGCAGCTGCGGCGGCAAAGGCAAAGGCCGGCGGGGCAGCAGGAGCTGACGAGGCAGCCGAAGCGCCCAAACAGCCATCTCCCAATCAGCCGTATTTGGACAAATACGTGACCCGTATTTCCGAAGCGTTTGGTGCGGATGTGCTGGAAGCAGCCTATATCAACGAGCTGTCCAAAGACGTTCCGACGCTGGTGGTGAAAAATGAGCGCTGGCATGATGTGGCCCGGTTTCTGAAAGAAGACGAGGCGCTGGCGTTCGACTACCTGTCCGATTTGCACGGCGTCGATTACGAAGACCGCATGGAAGTCTACTATCATTTCTATTCCTACAAAAATCGGCAGAGCCTGGCGGTAAAGGTCAAAACCAACCGCGAACAACCCAGTGTCTCGTCGGTTATGGACATTTGGCGCGGTGCCGATTGGTGTGAACGGGAAACATTCGACTTGTTGGGTATTTATTTCCCGGGACATACCGAATTGCGTCGAATTTTGCTGCCGGACGAGTGGATCGGCTATCCGCTGAGAAAAGATTACGTGCAGTACGACGAGGAGGTGTAGCAGATGAACCGCGACATCCTATTGACGAATGCCACGACATCTCCTGAGTCGGGTATCCGGACGGAAGAAATGCTCCTCAACGTCGGACCGCAGCACCCCAGTACCCACGGTGTATTGCGTCTGGTCGTCAAAATTGACGGGGAGACCATCAAGGAAGCAACTCCCGTGATAGGTTATCTCCACCGGGGGACGGAAAAGCTGGCGGAAAACCTGACGTACACGCAGATCATTCCCTATACTGACCGGATGGATTACGTCGCTGCCATGACCAACAACTACGTCTTTTGCCACGCCGTCGAGACGATGATGGGCGTGGAAGTGCCGGAGAGGGCGCAATTCCTGCGGCTGATCGCAATGGAGCTGAACCGCGTGGCCAGCCACCTGGTATGGTGGGGGACGTACCTGTTGGACCTCGGGGCGATGGGACCGTTCCTGTACGCCTTCCGCGACCGGGAAAGCATCCTGGATTTGTTCAATGAGCTGTGCGGAGCGCGTATGACATTCAACTACATGCGCGTCGGCGGCGTGAAGTGGGATGCGCCGCCAGGCTGGATCGACAAGGTAAAAGAGTTCGTCCAATACATGAAAAAGGAATTGAACAACTACCACAGACTGGTGACCGGCAACGAAATATTCATCAACCGGCTGCGGGGGATCGGCAAGTTTGATCAGAAGACTGCGCTGGATTACTCGCTCTCCGGCGTAATGCTGCGGTCCACCGGGGTGAAGTGGGATTTGCGCAAAGACGAGCCGTACTGCATTTACGACCGTTTCGAGTTTGACGTGCCGACGGCTACCGAAGGCGACTGCCTGGCGCGTTACCATTTGCGGGTGGCGGAGATCGAACAGTCGTTGCGCATTCTTGAGCAGGCGCTCGATCAATTTCCCAGCGAGGGAGAAATCATGGGCAAAGTGCCTCGCGTCATTCGTCCGCCAGCAGGCGAGGCGTTCGTGCGGATCGAGGCGCCGCGCGGGGAGATCGGCTGCTACATCGCCAGCAACGGCAAGGATAAGCCGTGGCGCGTGAAGTTCCGCCGCCCGTCGTTCCACAATCTGCAGATCCTGCCCAAACTGTTGGAGGGCGAAAACATCGCCAACATGGTGGCCGTCCTGGGCAGCATCGACATTGTGCTCGGGGAGGTTGACTGCTGATGAGCGATCTGTTGCAACAAACGCCCTCATGGAGCACCACACTCTGGTTTGCTCTGGCGGCGGTGGCACTGCTGCTCGTCGTGCTGTTTTTCGTCACCTACGCGATCTATTTTGAACGCAAGGTGATCGGCTGGATGCAGCTGCGGATTGGTCCCAACCGCGTCGGTCCTCTCGGTCTGTTGCAGACGGTGGCGGACGTGGCGAAGCTGCTGCTGAAGGAAGATACGAGGCCACAGCATGCCGACAAGGCACTGTTTACGCTGGCCCCCATTCTGGCGTATGCGCCCGCGTTTGGCGTCCTCGCCGTCATGCCGTTTACGGACAGCATTCGCTTTGCCGATCTGGGCATTGGCCTGCTCTATTACATCGCCTTGTCCGGCATCACCGTTCTGGGCGTGATTACGGCTGGCTGGGCTTCCAACAACAAGTATTCGCTGATCGGCGGATTGCGCTCCGCCGCGCAGATGATCAGCTACGAAGTGCCGCTGGTCATGTCTGTGGTCGGGGTCGTGCTGATGACCGGCAGCATGAACCTGCGGGAGATTGTATTGGCGCAGCAGGATGTGTGGAATATCGTGCCGCAGTTTCTCGGCTTTGCCGTCTTCATCGTGGCGGCACAGGCGGAGCTGAACCGCACGCCGTTCGACCTGCCGGAGGCCGAATCGGAACTGGTGGCCGGCTACCACGTAGAGTACTCCGGGTTCCGCTTTGCCATGTTCATGCTGGCGGAATACGTCTACATGTTCGGCATGGGCGCCCTGGTGACCATCCTGTTTTTGGGCGGCTGGCTGCCGATCCATCCCAGCCTTTCCTTCATTCCAGGTATTGTCTGGTTTGTTCTCAAATTCTTGCTCTACGTCTTTTTCCAGTTCTGGGTGCGTGCGACGTTCCCCCGTCTGCGCGTCGACCAGTTGATGTCGTTTGCCTGGAAAGTACTTCTGCCGCTGGCGCTCTTGAACATCCTGCTGACCGCCGTGGTGATTTCCTTCCAGAACGGCATGATCTCCTAGACGCCGAGCCGTATCACGATCTTGACCAGAGGGGTGACACACATGCTAGGACTGGCCAAAGGCCTGGGGTATACATTTAAAAAGCTGACCGAGAAAAAAGTGACCCATTTCTACCCGGACGTGCCCTTTCCGATGCCGCCCCGGTTTCGCGGCATTCAGCACTTCTCGCCGGAACGATGCATCGTCTGCAACCAGTGCGCGCGCATCTGCCCGACGCAGTGCATCCAATTGACGGGCAAGCCTCATCCCGATCCGGAGAAAAAGGGGAAAATCATTGACACCTACGACATTAACTTTGAAATCTGCATCCTGTGCGACCTCTGTACGGAGGTGTGCCCAACGGAAGCGATCGTGATGACCAACAACTTCGAGTTGGCCGTGTACAGCCGGGACGAGTTGTACAAGGACCTGAAGTGGCTGGACGACAACAATACCAACGTCAGGGAGGAGAATTAATCATGACCGGCGAATTTCTGGCCTTTTTCATCCTCTCCCTTCTGACGATCGGCGGCGCGGTCTTCATGATCAGCTTCACCCGGGTGGTGCACATGGTCATTTCGCTCGGGATCACGTTTATCAGCATCGCCGGCTTGTTCATACTGCTGGACGCCGAGTTCATTGGCGTGGCCCAGGTGCTGGTATACTCGGGCGCCATATCCATCCTGATGCTGTTCGGGATCATGCTCACCAAGCACGACGCTTCCGACGAAGGGACGGGACGATCCTGGAAGAACATCTTCAGCCTGGTGTTTGTCGCTGGCCTGTTCGGCCTGATGTTCTGGGGCATCCAAAAGACCACATGGACGGCGCCGCCGGAGGGGTCCGCGCAGACAGTCAGCGTCAAGCAGCTTGGCGTGGAGATTTTCACGAAGTATGTCATTCCGTTTGAACTGGCATCCGTTCTGCTGCTGGTGGCGCTGGTGGGCGCGATCATCATGGCGAAAAAGGAGGGGGACAGCGAATGAGTGTAAACATTACCTCCTATTTGCTGGTGGCCCTGATTTTGTTTTGCGTCGGACTGTACGGGGCACTGACCAAGCGAAACGCGGTGGTTGTCCTGCTGTCCATCGAACTGATGCTGAATGCGGTCAACATCAACCTCGTGGCGTTCGCCAAGTACGGGCTGTTCCCGGCCGTGACGGGGCAGATTTTCACCCTGTTCACGATGACGGTGGCGGCAGCCGAAGTGGCGGTGGGACTGGCAATCCTCATCGCGCTGTACCGCAACAAAGTGACCGTCAACGTGGATGAGATGGATTCGATGAAACGCTAGACGAAAAGGAGGACAAAGATGGATACCCTGATGCAATACGCGTGGCTGATTCCTCTGTTTCCGCTTCTTGCTTTCATCGTGATCGTCTCGTTTGGCCGTCAGTTGAAAGAAGGAGCTGCCGCCGTCGGTATCCTGTTGACTGCCGTGTCGTTTGGGTTGGCGGCGCTGACGTTTTGGCAGAGGTTTCAGGAGGGAGCGTCCGATTACGCGTTCTCCCTCGACTGGCTGCAGGTGGGCGACATCGTCATCACCATGGGCTTTGAAGTAAACCAACTGAATGCCATGATGCTGGTGATTGTCACACTGGTCAGCCTGCTCGTGCAAATCTACTCCAAGGGATACATGCACGGAGACGAGCGCTTCCCCGTGTTTTACCAATACCTGGCCTTGTTCACCTTTTCCATGCTGGGTCTGGTGATCTCGCCAAACCTCTTGCAGGTCTACATCTTCTGGGAACTGGTAGGGGTCTGCTCGTTCCTGTTGGTGGGCTACTACTACTTCAAGCCGGAGGCCAAGGCGGCTGCGAAAAAGGCGTTTATCGTCACGCGGATCGGCGACCTGGGCTTGTTCATCGGCATCTGCCTCCTGTTCTGGTGGACCGGCAGTTTTGAGTTCGCGCAAATTTTTGACAGCATCGCGCTCGGCAAACTGGAGCCGTGGATGATTACGCTGGCGGCGATCCTGATCTTCGTCGGCGCAGTCGGCAAATCCGGCCAGTTCCCGCTGCACACCTGGCTGCCGGACGCGATGGAAGGGCCGACGCCGGTGTCCGCCCTGATTCACGCAGCGACGATGGTGGCGGCCGGCGTGTACCTGGTGGCGGTCACGTATCCGCTGTTTGTCGCGTCTGATATCGCACTTAATGTGGTGGCCTACGTCGGGGGGTTTACGGCCATTTTTGCCGCGTCCATCGGCCTGACGCAGCGCGACATCAAACGTGTGCTCGCCTACTCGACGGTCAGCCAGTTGGGCTACATGATGCTGGCGCTCGGAGTGGCCGGAGCGGCCGGCTATGTGGCGGGGACGTTCCACCTGATGACGCACGCGTTTTTCAAGGCGTTGCTGTTCCTCGCGGCCGGCAGTGTTATCCACGCGGTACATACGCAGGACGTGTTTGAGATGGGCGGCCTGTGGAAAAAGATGCCGGTAACCGCGCTGACGTTCTTGATCGGCTGTCTGGCGATTGCGGGGATTTTCCCGTTTGCCGGCTTCTGGTCCAAAGAGGCGATTCTCAGTGCCGTGTACGAGGCGCACCGCTTTGACCTCTTGTGGCTGGCGATCATCGCCGCGTTCTTCACTGCGTTTTACATGTTCCGGCTGTTCTTCCTGACGTTTGCCGGGGAGCCGCGGGGCAGACATGACGGCCACGAATCGCCGGGGGTCATGACCGGTCCGCTGCTGATCCTGGCCGTGCTGGCGATCGGGGCCGGCTTTGTCAATACGCCGTACGCCCCGTATCTGACGGAATGGTTGCTGTCCGGTGAAACGGGCGAGGTCATTACCGCCGCATTCGGCGAGGGAACGGGCCACGCCGCCGCCTGGCTGCAGGTCGTGGCGCTGTTGGTCTCGCTTTTGGGCATTGTGCTGGCCTATCTGATGTACGGCAAGCGCTACATTCCGGCGGACGCCATCCCGGAAACGATGCCGTGGCTGTATCAATTGTCCTACCGCAAATACTTTATTGACGAACTGTATCACCACGTCATTGTCCGTCCGCTCAACTGGCTCGGACTGCTGCTTGATTTGTTCGACCGGTACGTGGTGGACGGTCTTGTGGCCCTGACCGCGAGCATCACCAGAGGCATCGGCTCGCTGCATGCCCGGGCACAAAACGGCCAGGTGCAGTCGTACGGGGCCGTGGTGCTGTTCGGATTGCTGCTGTTGGTTGTCGCGATCAGCCTGACGGCGCAGGGAGGTGGATTCTTTGGTCAATAGTATCCTGCTGAGTTTGATCGTCTTTTCGCCGCTGCTGGCCATCCTGATCCTGGCGTTCGTCCCGCGTCATCAGGGCGGTGTGATCAAACAGATTGGGGTGCTGGGCACGCTGCTGCCGCTGGCGCTGTCCCTGATGTTGTTCGCCGCCTTCAACTACGAGACGGCGGAGCCGCAATTTGTCGAAAGCGTCAAGTGGATTTCCATCCCGATCGGGTTTGCCCAAGGGGGGGAAATGTTCACGTTTGACCTGGACTATGAGCTGGGAGTGGACGGCGTCTCCATGCCGCTGATCGTTCTCACGGCGATTGTCGGCACGCTTGCCGCTGTCGCCTCCTGGCAGATCAAAAAACGGCTGAAGGAATACTTCATCCTGTTTCACCTGCTGCTGATCGGCATGCTGGGCGTATTCGCCTCGCAAAACCTGTTTCTGTTCTTTATCTTCTTTGAACTGACGCTGGTGCCGACCTTTTTCCTGATCGGCATCTGGGGCTACGGAGAACGCGAACGGGCGACCAACAAGTTTTTGCTGTACAACGGGATCGGCTCTGCGGTCATGCTGATCGCCTTCATCGTGCTGTTTGTCTTCCTGCAAACGTTGAACATGGAGAAGATCGCGACGATTTTGGCAGCGGCCGACCATCCGGCTGCCGCTGCGATGACGCCGGCGTTCCGCTTCGGCCTGTTTCTCGCCTTGTTCATCGCGTTTGCGGTCAAACTGCCTGTGTTTCCGTTCCACACCTGGATGTTGAAGGTGCACGTGCAGGCGCCGCCGGCGATTGTGATGATCCACTCCGGTATTCTGCTGAAAATGGGGGCATACGGGCTGTTGCGCATGGGCATCGGCTTTTTCCCCGAACAGGCGTATCAGTTTGCCGGGTGGATGGCGGTGCTGGGGCTGATCAACATTTTGTACGGAGCCGTGCTCGCCTTTGTCCAAAAGGACTTGAAAATGGTGCTGGCTTACTCCAGTATCAGCCACATGGGCATCGTCTTGCTGGGATTTGCCGCGATGAACACGATCGGGTTTCAGGGAGCGATGTTCCAGGTAGTCTCTCACGGCTTCATCTCTGCGCTGCTGTTTTTCCTGATCGGCGTGATCTGGGAACGGACGCAAACGTCGATGATCAGCGAACTGGGCGGCCTGGCCAAATCGATGCCGTTTGTGAGCGGCATCCTGCTGGCGGCCGGGATGGCCTCCCTGGGACTGCCGGGCATGTCCGGCTTCATCAGCGAATTCTTCGCCTTCCTGGGTTTGTTCGGCGACATGCCGGTTCACGCCGCAATCGGCACGCTGGGCATCGTGTTGACGGCCGCCTACCTGCTGCGGGCGATCCTGCGCACGACGTTTGGCCCAACGCCGGAGCGGTTGAAGGGGTTGGCCGACGCTCAGCCGATGGAAGTGGTGCCGATGGTGGTGCTGCTCGGCTTCATCATCCTGATCGGGGTCTATCCCGCCGTGCTCGGCAATCCGATGCAGCAGACTCTGAAAACGCTCGTACCCATCGTGACGGGGATAGGAGGGTAATCCATGGACGTAAACACTATCTTCTCGTATGACTGGAGCTACCTTCTGCCCGAATGGATCATTCTCGGCTTTGCCACCGTCCTGACCCTGTTGGATGTGTTTGCCGGAAAACGGTTGAGCAAAACGGTGACAGGCTGGCTGACCCTGGTCGGCGTCGTGCTGGCCGGCGTGTTTGTCTTCGTCAATCTGAACACGCTCGACAAACCTTACAGCTACATGGCAGACATGCTCAGGATTGACGACTACGGCAATGCGTTCAAGCTGCTGTTTTTGGCGGGGGCAGCCTTTACCCTGCTGCTGTCGATTCCCTACATGAAGCAGGGGGAAGTGAAGCACAGCGGCGAATACTACTACCTGCTGCTGACCGGCCTGCTTGGTGCGATGGTGATGGCGTCGTCGGCCGACCTGATCACGCTGTTTGTCGGGCTGGAACTGCTGTCGCTCTCCTCGTACGTGCTGGTCGGACTGCGCAAAACGTCGCTGCATTCCAACGAATCAGCATTCAAGTACGTCGTGTCCGGCGGCATCGCCAGTGCAGTCACGCTGTTCGGGATGTCGTACCTGTACGGTTTGACGGGAACCACCAACATTTACGAGATTTCCTCCCGTCTGGTTCACGCGTCCTTGGCAGGTTACCAGTTCCTCATCTACGCCGCGTTTGCTTTTCTCGCGGTGGGGCTGGCCTTTAAAATTTCCGCTGCGCCCAACCACATGTGGGCACCGGATGTCTACCAAGGAGCGCCAACGCCGGTCACTGCCTTTTTGGCGGTCGTCTCCAAGGCGGCTGGGTTCGCGCTGGTGTTCCGCCTGTTGATGATCGCGTTCTTCCAGGTTCCTGGTGAGGAAGGCCGGTTCTTTTTCCAGGAGGGCAGCCTCTATCTGGCCGTGATGGCGGCAGCGTCGATGATTATCGGGAACACCATGGCGCTGCGCCAGACCAACGTCAAGCGGATGATGGCTTACTCCGGAATCGCTCAGGCGGGGTACCTGCTGGTGCCGTTTGTTCCGCCGACGACCCTGTTCTTTAGTGAAATTGTGTTTTACCTGTTTGCCTACCTGCTCGTCACGTTCGGCGCGTTTGCCGTGATCATGGTCGTCACGCGCGACCAGCAGACCGAAGAATTGAAGGCATTCGCCGGGTTGTACCACCGCTCGCCGCTGCTTGCGGTGGCGATGAGCATCTTCCTGCTGTCGCTGGCAGGGATTCCGATTACTGCCGGGTTCTTCGGCAAGTTCTACCTGTTCATGGGCGCCATCGCGCAGGAAAACTACTGGCTGGCAGCAATCATGATTGCGACCAGTGTGGTATCCTACTACTACTATTTCGGGATCATTCGGCAGATGTACATGCGGTCAGGCACGACCGAAGCGCCGCTGGCGGTGCCAAAGAGCATCGGCGCCCTCGTCCTGGTCCTCGCCGTTGCCACCGTATTCTTCGGTGCGCTTCCGGGTGTCGCCACCGACTATCTGCAGGCCCAGTTCAATCCGTCGTTTAACTTTGGCGACATGCTGCCGCCAGAGTTTCAGTGAAGGACGGGCAAACATCAGGTACAATAAAGGGGACGGCTGTCACGACAGGCCGCCCCTTTTTTTGCACATTCTGTACTTATGGAACAAGGCGGGTTTGCCGATACAGGAGAAGGAGGAAACACCATGCAGCAAGAAATTTACGGAGTTGTCAGCATCATTTTGACTGTGTTTTTCATCGCTTTGAGCTGGTGGGCGCTGCAGGCCATACGCTTCGATCTGTTTCTGAAAAAACCGGACGGCGCGCAGGCCAAGCTGCTGCAGATCCTGCTGTCGCTCGTCATCGGATACGAAGTGGCCCGCTTTTTCCTTGACTATCTGAGCTGGTCGCTGATAATTGGACAAGTATTCTCCTGACCGCATCCACACGCAGGCGATCTGGTTACGCATCGCGGCTAGCGGATGAAGTCTCTCCATGCGCAACTGGTATATCCCTCCAATTTTCCGTGCAAACTAAAAAGTACAAAGAGAAGCGCGTGAAAAGGGAGAGGAAGACGATGGGGAAATGGTCGGGGTGGTGGCTTCTGCTGCTGTTGGCTGCGGCGGTGACGGTTTGGCGGATGCCCGCAGAGGCAAAGCTGGAACGACCGGCAGCGGCGCAGCTGCTCGCCGCAGTGGAAGGCTCCGGAGCAAAAGGTGTATCAATCCAGGTGCGAATGCGAGCCGAATTGGGCCAGGCATCTGGTCCCGCGCAAGTAAAAGCGTTGGCCGAAGCATGGGCACATCGGCTTGACATTCCGGTACCACAAGCCGATCGGACGCGGAAATCCAATCTCCATGTGTACCAAGTCCTGTTTGAACGGCAAGGGGTTCAAGGACAGTTCCAGGTCACAGGGGTCCCTCGGCAGGGGGCCTATGATGTATATCTTGTGCTGTCTCTGACCGGCTCACCTGATACCCTACAATATATAGGGGTGATACAGGACTCTTTCGACAAAGCCCTGACAAAAGCCGACATGATTCCGCAAATTAGCACTTGTGTTCGCGGAATGTACAGTGTTAAACTGAGTGTTGATCAACAGGAGGGTAAAATTTTGGCGATTTTTCGCGCCCTCCACGCGATGGAACTGGAGCGTTTGCGGGACGATACGGTTGTCAGCATCTCCGGGTATACACCGGCATGGAAACCGTTTATCGCGTTAAATGACAAAACGAAGATGAATCTGCAGGTGGCTACTCATCGAGACAGCCAATCTGGAACGTGGATTACCGTAGGTACACCGATAATCACAGCGGAATATTAGCACGCGGAGGGGTACACATTGGATAAAATCATTGTCCGCGGTGGTAAGGCATTGGCCGGGAAGGTCAAGGTTTCCGGCGCCAAGAATGCCGTACTCCCTATTATTGCAGCATCCATTCTGGCAGAATCGGGCACATGCGTCCTTCACGACGTACCCGCTCTGGACGATGTCAGAACCATATGCGACCTCTTGAGATCGTTGGGAATTTCCCTTACATATGATCGTGAAGTGCTGACGATTCAGGCTTCCCGGTTGACGAGTGTGGAAGCCTCCTATGATTTGGTTCGCAAAATGCGTGCGTCCTTCCTGGTGATGGGGCCGCTGCTCGCCCGTCAAGGAAAGGCGCGCGTTGCACTTCCCGGGGGATGTGCGATCGGCACCCGTCCGATCGACCAGCACCTCAAGGGCTTTGAGGCGATGGGCGCCAAAATCGAAATTGGACAAGGCTTTATTGAAGCCAGTGTCGAGGGTCGGCTGAAGGGCGCGAAAATCTACCTGGATATTCCGAGCGTGGGCGCTACGGAAAACATCATGATGGCCGCGGCCCTGGCCGAGGGAACGACCGTGATTGAGAATGCCGCGGAAGAGCCGGAGATTGTGGATCTGGCCAACTTCCTCAACGGCATGGGCGCCAAAATCCGCGGCGCCGGCACCGGATCGATCCGCATCGAAGGCGTGGAATCGCTCAAGGGCTGCACCCACTGTGTCATTCCCGACCGGATCGAAGCCGGAACGTTCATGGTGGCGGCGGCGATTACCGGCGGCGATGTCTTCATCGAAGGCGCAATTTGTGATCACCTGAAATCCGTCACTGCCAAGCTGCGGGAAATGGGAGTGACGGTGGACGAGCAGGAAAACGGCATTCGCGTCCGCCGCAGCGGCCCGATCAAGGCGGTTGACGTTAAAACCTTGCCGTATCCCGGCTTCCCGACAGACATGCAGTCGCAGATGATGGCACTCCTGCTGGTATCGGAAGGCACCAGCATCGTGACGGAAACGGTGTTTGAAAACCGCTTCATGCACGTCGAAGAATTTCGCCGGATGAACGCCAACATCAAGATCGAAGGGCGCAGCGCCATTGTAGAAGGCGGTGTCAAGCTGACCGGCAGCAAGGTCACGGCCACCGACCTGCGGGCTGGAGCAGCTCTGGTGCTGGCCGGCCTGGTGGCGGAAGGCGAGACCGAGGTCTCGGGTCTGCACCACATCGACCGGGGCTACGTCAACTTTACGGAAAAGCTGCGCCAACTGGGCGCCGACGTCGAACGGGTGTCCCCGGAAGCGGAAGTTCGGGAAGCGACGTCGTCCGAGAAAGTGAAAGTCAGCTTCTCTCCCAATTTTGCTTAATGAATGACTGCAAAAACGAATAGACAAGAGAGACTTCCCTGTGCGGGAAGTCTCTTTTTTTGTGCCATGCAGGCAAATAGGACGTTTCCCGTCTCTCTGACTCTCTCGTTCTAGCTATTGCTGCTTGTACATAGACTGAAATTGTCCAGCACAAATCGGGGAGGAGCTGTCGCATGAAACGTTACCTGATCGTTTGGTTTATCGGTTTGCCGATACTGCTCGTGTTGATGCCTGCCGCACTGGTGACACTGTTTTCTCCCCTGTCAGACGGCGGCACCGACGTGGCAGCCGTCGCACCGCACACTCCGTCGTCAAACCGTCCGAAGATCGAAGTCAAGGTGTACCGCACCAACAAGAAGACAGTGGAGACCGTCCCGCTGGAGACGTATGTCGAAGGCGTAGTCGCGGCGGAAATGCCGGCCGAATTCGAGATCGAGGCGCTCAAGGCGCAGGCCATGGCGGCACGCACCTACATCGTCAGACGGCTGAGTGAAAAGGCGTTCGGCGACGTTCCGGAAGGGGCGCACGTATTGGATACGGTCAAACACCAGGCGTACCTGGACGAGCAGCAGCGCAGGGAGCTGTGGAAGGAGCAGTTTGACTGGAAAAACGGGCGCATTCGGCAGGCGGTGCAGGCCACGGCGGGAGTGGTTCTCACCTATCAGGGGGAACCGATCGACGCCACATTTTTTTCCACCAGCAACGGCTTTACCGAAAACGCCAGCGAGTATTTTGAAAAGCCGGTGCCCTACTTGAAAAGCGTCGCCAGTCCCTGGGACATCCAGTCGCCCAGCTATGAGAAAACACAGGTGATGACCGTGGCCGATCTGGAGCAAAAACTGGGGGTGCGCATCGCGCAGGAGGCGGCTTCCGGGGGCAGCTGGTATCGGATCGTGGAGCGGACCACGGGCAATCGCGTGGGCAAGATCAGCATCGGCGGCAAGGAATTCAGCGGCCGCGAGTTTCGCGAACGGCTGGGGCTCAACTCCTCCGCCTTTACCATGGAACTGCAAGACGGCAAAGTGTACATCACGACCAAAGGGTACGGGCACGGCGTCGGCATGAGTCAGTGGGGCGCCAACGGGATGGCCAAAGCGGGAAAAAACGCGGAGCAGATCGTCAAATACTTTTACCAGGGCATCTCGCTGGAGGACTGCGGCAGCGTCCTGAAAAGCTAGACGGGCCGCTTTGCGCAAATTTTCAAGATTTCCCTCACTCTCAGGTTTATCCGCCAAAAAACTGGCGATACTGAGGGATGAGGTGATGAATACAATGGAAGATCAAAAAAATCAAAATCAACCGATTCCATTTAAAAAGGCTGGCTCCTGGAGAAACATCCTGGGCAAGAAGTGGGCGTTTCCGGCAATCTACATCGGCACCGCAGCAATCATTCTCGCTATTGTGATGTGGTACCAGAGTGGCGTCACCGATACGGAGCCGGGACAAACCGCAAACAACGGCGGCGTAGCAGTCTCGACACCGCAGGACGGCACCGCCATTCCGGCCGATGAATCCAACGGCAAGGACGGCGCGGTACCGGTGGCGGGCAATCCGCAGCAGCTCGCATGGCCGGTCGGCAAAGGCGTGAAGTACGAGCAGGGCATGGGCTTCTTTGACGAACAGGCGTCCAAGGAAGAACAGCAAAAGGCGCTTGTCACGTACAAGGACACCTTTATTCCGCATACCGGGATCGACCTGAAGGCGACCGACGGCAATAGCTTCGATGTCACCGCTGCGTTCGCCGGCAAGGTGACCAAGGTGGAAAACGACCCGCTTGTCGGCTTCAAGGTGGAAATTGAGCACGACGACAAGCTGACCACGGTCTACCAAAGCCTGGAGAACGTTACCGTAAAACCGGGCGACCAGGTCACCCAGGGACAGGTGCTGGGGAAAGCCGGACGCAACGTCTATGAAAAGGACGCCGGTGTTCACCTCCACTTCGAGGTGCATGTGGACGGGGAACCCGTCAATCCGGAGCAGCACCTCGTCAAGCCGGAAGCGGAAAATCAGTAAGTTGACCGCTGACGCAAACGCCCAATCCGGGAGCAAACACAAACACATGCAAAATAACCTGCAGGGACGGGTCTCTGCAGGTTTCTTTTTTTCGCCTTCTTTCATTTTCGCCAAAATAACGTGCGGGAGGCCCGGGTGTACACGCCCTTGAAAAAAGATGCGGAAGTGCCGGCTTGTCAGGCTTGGAAACGTAGAATATGTGTCCGCACCCCCCCATATATTGTAACAGACAATGTTGATACAGGGAGGCGAGTAGCGTGCACGACTACATCAAAGAGCGAACCATAAAGATCGGTCGATACATTGTGGAGACGCGCAATACGGTTCGCATGATCGCCAAAGAGTTCGGTGTTTCCAAAAGCACGGTGCACAAAGACCTGACAGAGCGGCTGCCTGAGATAAATCCGGAATTGGCGAATCAGGTAAAGGAAATTTTGGAGTACCACAAGGCAATCAGACACCTCCGCGGAGGGGAAGCGACCAAGATCAAATACAAACGGAGAAGTAAAAAAGTCCGGGTGGAACAGGAAGAAAGCGTGTAGCAGTACCGGGTTGCGTTGAAAATATTTCCTTCCAGATAGGAAGAATTTCCTTGTCCTCTCACGTGCAACCGCCTATGATAAGTGATAGGAATGAACTGGAACAGGGAGGACTTTCATGTTTAGCAAAGATATCGGAATTGACCTGGGCACGGCCAATGTCTTGATTTTTGCGAAAGGCAAGGGCGTTGTCCTGGATGAACCGTCTGTCGTAGCAATCGAAAATCAGACAAATAAAGTGCTGGCCGTGGGGAACGAGGCGCGCCGCATGGTGGGGCGCACCCCGGGCAACATCGTGGCGATTCGGCCTTTGCGGGACGGCGTGATCGCGGACTTTGAGATCACGGAAGCCATGCTGAAACACTTTTTGGCCAAAATCGGCGGAAAAAGCATGTTTGCTCGCCCGCGCATTTTGATCTGCTGTCCGACCAACATCACCTCGGTGGAGCAGAAAGCCATCCGCGAAGCGGCTGAGCGCAGCGGCGGGGCACGCGAGGTGTTTATCGAGGAAGAGCCGAAAGTGGCGGCGGTTGGAGCGGGCATGGACATCTTTCAACCTTCCGGCAACATGGTGGTGGATATCGGCGGAGGTACGACGGACGTAGCAGTCCTGTCCATGGGGGACATTGTTACGTCTTCCTCCATCAAAGTAGCGGGCGACAAATTTGACCTGGCCATTATGCGGTACATAAAAACCAAATACAAGCTGCTGATCGGGGAGCGTACGGCCGAGGACATCAAGATGCAGATCGGAACGGTTTCCGGCGGGCGCCAGGACGAAATGGACATTCGCGGCAGGGATATGGTGAGCGGGCTACCGCAGACGATTACCATCCGCTCGTACGAAGTCCAGGAAGCCCTGGCCGAGTCGGTTAGTGCGATTGTACAAGCCTCCAAATCCGTTTTGGAACGAACACCTCCGGAGCTTTCTGCCGATATTATTGATAAGGGCGTTTTTCTGACCGGCGGCGGCGCACTGCTGCACGGGATCGACCAACTGCTGGCCGACGAACTGAAGGTGCCTGTGCTGGTGGCGGAAGATCCGATGATGTGCGTGGCCAAAGGGACGGGGATCATGCTGGACTATCTGGACAAGGCGCCCACGTATCGGAAAAAGAAGTTTTTCGGGAGGTAATACCGCGTGATCAGAGGCTTGTATACGGCTGCTGCGGGCATGCTGGCAATGCAGCAGCGTCAGGAAGTGCTGGCCAACAACCTGGCCAACATCAACACACCGGGCTACAAGCAGGACGTAGGCGTCATGCGCGCCTTTCCGGAACAGTTGATCGCGCGCATCCGCGATCAGGAAGGACCAAATATTCAAGGACTGCCCGTCATGAGCGGTCAGCCTGCCGTGATCGGCCGGCTGCATTCCGGCGTCTACATGTCGGAGGCGCTGCCGATTTTCCGCCAGGGCGATATTGCGGAGACGCGCAATCCGTACGATGTCGCATTGTTGGACAACCTGCAGCCGGACCAGGACGGAAATGAGCGTCGGCTGTTTTTTAGCGTGGCCAGACTGGACAACCCCGGACAGGCTGCCCAGCCCGATCAGATCCGCTACACGCGCAACGGCAACTGGAGCGTCAATGCAGACGGCTACCTGGTCACGTCGGACGGCTACTACGTGCTGGATAACCAGAACCGGGCCATCCGGGTGAACGATCCGGCCGATCCGGCAAACAGCGCCGGCCAACAGCTGAAGATCGGTGACGACGGCGCCTTGTACCGTGTGGACGAGGCGGGCAATGCTCTCATGCTGCCCGGCGGCAGTGAGCGGCTTGGCCTGAAAGTGGTGACCAATCCGCTGCAGCTCGTGCGGGAGGGTACCAACATCTACCGCTGGGAAGGCGGCGGACAGCCGGAGGATCTGGTGCAGGCCCTGCAGAATGACCGGACGGCGAGAGCGCTGGGCCAATATACCGATCCGGCGGTGGAAGGGCGTTACGGTTTGAAGCAGGGCTGGCTGGAGCGAGCCAACGTGGACCCTGCCCAGACGATGACCGACATGATGACGGCGCTGCGGGCGTATGAAGCCAATCAGCGCGTGATTACCACAGTGGACGGCACGCTGGAAAAAGCGGCCAATGAAATTGGCCGGGTAAACGGGTAAGATAGGAGGTAGAATGGATGCAGTCACTGAACATCTCGAGCGCGGCGCTGCGCAGCGTCCAGCAGGCATTGGACACGACTGCCAATAACCTGGCCAACATCGATACGGTCGGTTTCAAGCGGCGCACGGCGTCGTTTTCCGAACTGCTGTCCGATTCGCTGAACGAACAGCCGGCTGCGGACAGGCAGCAGCGTTCGACTCCGCCCGGACTGCGCATCGGCAGCGGGGCGCGGATCGGCTTGACCAAACTGGACATGGCTCCGGGCAGCGCCAGGATCACCGATGTCCCCACCGATTTGATGATCGAGGGAGAAGGGTTTTTTCTGGTAAGCCGGCCTCTCTACGACAACAACGGGACGATGGTGGGCGAATCGTACCGCTTTACGCGAAACGGTGCCTTTCAGGTGCGTTTCGAAGCCAAACTGGGCGCGTATGTCCTGCATAATGCAGCGGGAGACCTGCTGACAGACACAGACGGGGTTCCGATTATGATCAACGGCCCTGTACGCAATCTGCAGGTATCCCCCGAGGGAGTCGTCACCAACGACGGAACCGCGGTGGGACAGATTGGCGTGTGGAAGGTGCTCAACCCCGATCAATTGACACAGGTTGGGGAAAATGAATACGACGCCGAGCTTGCGTCCGGCATGACGCCGTACTCCAAGTATGAGCTGTCTGCCGCCAAGATCCGTCAGGGAGCGCTGGAAGCTTCCAACGTCAATCTGCAGGAAGAGATGTCCCAGTTGGTCAACGTTCAGCGGGCCTACCAGCTCAACGCCCGTGCGATTGCGATTGCCGATCAGATGATGGGTATCGCCAACTCCCTGCGCAGCCGCTAATTCACTCGGAATGTCGGAGGAGACATCAATGGACCAAGGAAAGGGAAAACGTATCCCGCGTGACGGACAGATGGCCCGGGATAGAGAGCAGCGCCGGGGCGGCCAGGCGTGGCCGTTTCGACTGGCCCAAATCCTGTTTATCCCGTTTCTGATGTTTTTCTCGCTGGTCATCGGTCTGGTCATCGGATACAGCGTGCTGGGAGACAAACCGGCTTCCGAAGTGTTTGATCTGAACACCTATAAGCACATGTACGATCTGATTTTTCAGGGCACATGATCACACACTGACATGTGGCAGCAGAAGACGGCCCCAACCGACGCAGGGTGAGGGGCCTCTTCTTATGACTGGAAGTCGGAAAAAGATGTCGCTGCTTGCTCATTCTTCCAGACCTTGTTGCGTCTGCTGTCCTAAGAGTATAATAATGGAGTGGCGAAAACAGGGAGTGACGATCTTCATACGGAGGGATATCCGTGAATCTTCCCAATGCGCTTACCGTCTTTCGCATCGTTCTCATCCCTTTGTACCTATACGTCTTTTTTCAGTCGTTTCCGTACCATGTGGAGATCGCCCTAGGCATCCTCATCCTGGCGGGAATTACCGATATATTGGACGGGTACATTGCGCGGAAGCACAAACTGGTGACCACGTTTGGCATCATGATGGACCCGCTGGCAGACAAGTTGATGATGATGGCAGTGATCGCCTCGTTGTTTCTGACAGAGCGGATCAGTATTTGGGCCGCCCTGTTTTTCTTTGCGCGGGATGCGGGCATGATCATCGCCGCCGGCTTTTTCCATTTTCGCGGGAAAAAGACAGTCCCGGCCAACGCCTTTGGCAAGCTGACAACGGTCTTGTTTTACATCGCTTTTCCGTTGGTCATGTACCGGTACCAGTACGGCGAATTGATTCTCTGGAGCGTGATCGCGTTTTCCTTTGTGACCACAGCCATTTACCTGGTGAAGTTTCGGTTGCTGAACCGCGCGATGTGATGCGAGGCGGATGGAAAAGAGCACTTCCGCCGCATGGAGGAAGTGCCCCTTTATCTTAACCCCGGTCTGACGTCGGAGACGGGGGGGGTTGTCTTTATTCTCAGTTTGCGGTATGTTCTTCATACACGGATGCAACGTATAAAGTATGGAAATGGAGCGGTGTTTATGGAATTGCGGACCCCTTTGGACGCAGTTGACATTCAAGCGATCCTTCCCCATCGTTACCCGTTTTTGCTGGTGGACAAGATTGTCGAGCTGGAACCGGGCAAACGGGCCGTGGGGATCAAAAACGTTACAATCAATGAACCGTTTTTCCAAGGCCATTTTCCCGGCTACCCGGTCATGCCCGGTGTGCTGATCGTCGAGGCACTGGCCCAAGTGGGCGGAGTGGCGATGCACACGGAGGAAACCAAAGGAAAACTGGGGCTGTTTGCCGGCATTGACGGCGTCCGGTTCAAGGAGCAGGTAAAACCGGGCGACACACTCGTCCTGGAAGTGGAAATGACGCGCTTGCGCGGCTCCATCGGCAAATGTCACGCGATTGCGAGGGTGAACGACAAGGTCGCGGTCGAGGGCGATCTGATGTTTGCTCTGGTTGACGTGAAGCAGGCACATTCATGAATTTCTTGAATGTGCCTTTCTTTTCGGGTAGAATGGCTAATGTGCAACTTTTTATAGGCGCATAGCGTCTCTACAATGAAGGTGAAACTATTGACCAAACAGGTCGCAACCATATTGGGAGTGCCGTTTTCCACGCGCGGTTTTGCCGGAACGGTCGATGATCTTGTCGAACGCATCGAAAACGGACGCAAAACGCACGTCGTCACCGCCAATCCGGAGATCGTCATGCTGGCGCGGGAAAAGCGTTCGCTGCGCGCCATCCTGGAACAAGCCTACGTCGTTCCCGACGGCATCGGGATCGTGTACGCGGCCAGGTGGACGAAGCAGCCGATCAACGAGCGCGTCACGGGCATCGATTTGCTCGAAGCGTTGATGGCGGCGGCGGACAGGCACCAGTGGAAAGTATATCTGTTGGGGGCGTCCCCGGAAGTGAATCGGCTGGCGGCGGAAAAGCTGGCGGCACGATATCCGGGTGCGCGCATCGTCGGGTATCGGGACGGATATTTTCAACAAGGCGAAGAGCCGGCAATCGTGGAGGAGATTGCGGAAAAAGCGCCCCATCTGCTCTTTGTGGCGATGGGCTCTCCCAAGCAGGACGAGTGGATCGCCAAATATCGCGATCAACTGCAGGCAATCCTGATGATGGGAGTGGGCGGCAGCTTTGACGTCATTGCTGGGAAAGTAAAGCGAGCGCCAAAGCTGTGGCAGCGGCTGCATCTGGAGTGGCTGTACCGGTTGCTTGCTCAGCCGTCGCGCTGGAAGCGGCAGTTGGCCATTCCGCGCTTTGTGTGGACTGTCTTGAAGGAAAAAGGGGAAAACCGCTCCGGAAGGTGCCCGTAGAGAGGAGAAACTGCCGATGTCAACGATGATTTTCGGGTTTCTGACTTCACTGATCGTGGCTTTTGCGGCCACACCCTATGTGAAAAAACTGGCTGAATCCATCGGCGCCGTAGATAAGCCCAACCAGCGCAAGGTGCATACGCGAATCATGCCGCGCATGGGCGGGTTGGCCATCTACGCGGGCTATCTCGTTTCGTTTTTGCTGTTTGTTCCATTTTCCGGTTTCAAGGAAATGTTGGGGATTTTCATCGGCGGAACGATCGTCATGACAGTGGGGATACTGGACGACAAACTGCAGCTATCGCCCAAGTGGAAGCTGTTTGGCCAATTGTTGGCGGCAGCCGTGGTCGTCATTCCGTTTGGCCTGAAAATCGGCATTGTCAACCTGCCGTACGAAGGCAGCATTGACTTTACCAGCGGCTGGCTGCTGTGGCTGGCGGCCCCGATCACGATCATTTGGATCGTCGGTGTCACCAACGCGGTCAACCTGATCGACGGTCTGGACGGGCTGTCCGCCGGCGTATCGGCCATTGCCACTGCCACCATGGCGATCGTGGCGCTGCTCAACGGTCCCGGCTACGAACACGTGGCCATCTACTGTTTCGTGCTGCTGGGGGCCATCCTGGGTTTTCTGTACTTTAATTTCCATCCGGCCCGCATTTTTATGGGGGACACCGGTTCGCTGTTTTTGGGCTTCAACCTGGCGGCGCTGTCCATCATGGGCTTTAAGGAAGCGCTGTTCGTCTCGTTCATCATCCCGATTGTGGTGCTGGGCGTTCCGCTCTGGGATACGTTCTTTGCGATTGTTCGCCGAATCGTGAACAAAAAGCCGATTTCCAGCCCGGACAAAGGGCATCTGCACCACTGTCTGCTGAACATGGGCCTGTCGCATCGGGCCACGGTTCTGACCATCTATACGATCAGCATCTTCTTCGGCACGATGGCGATTGTGCTGACGAAAACGACCAAATGGACAACCATCATCGTGATGGCAGCGCTGCTGTTCGCGATGCATCTCGCCACCGAGGTGGTCGGTCTCGTCGGCCGCCGTCACCGCCCGCTGATCAACGCGGTCCGACGGTTAAAAATCAAGTATACGGAACGGCGAAGCCACTAGTCGGGCAAACCCCTGCTGGATGACCAGCAGGGGTTTTTTCCGCTTTTTAACATAAAGAAGTAAAGCAAAACCGATGATTTTCCGATAAAAGAAAAAGACGAGAATGGCGTCTCTTACGCTCTCGGGCAGGGGACAAAATCCGAGAACAAAAACATGTGGAGAGGTGAAGACCTTGCAAACGACGTATCAGCAATTTCGGCGTTGGCTCGCAGTATGTCTGACGATGCTGCTGCTGGTGACCGGCCTGGTTCCGGCGATGCCTGCGTCAGCCGCGGGAACCTGGACGATTACCAACCCGTCGTCCATCGTGGTGGACAGCTCCGAGACTAATGCCTTCGGTACTTTTGCCAATCCGGTTGAGGTCAAGAACAGAACGATTGACGGCATCGTCCTGACCAATACGGCCGCCTCCGGCAACACGGTCGCCGTGGCCGTAGACGGCACGCAGGTAATCTATAATCCTGCCCCTGCCTTTGTCGGACAGACGCTGACGCTCCCGCCGATCACGATTGATCGGAACGGCGCAGTGACCAAAGTGGAAGTATGGTTTGGCTCCGAAAAAGCCACCATGTACTACAAGCTGGAAAAACAGCAGACCGGGGCGACACTGCAGATCGTGCCTCCGTCCGATCTGATCCCGCCGGTCAATCCGAACCAGCCGGGCACCGGGAACAGTGCCAGTGATGCGCTTGTTACCCATTCCGGCAAACTGACCAATCTCAAGATCAAATACTCGGATCCCGGCAATCTGGACCCCAGCCCCGTACTGGAAGTGCAGGTGGACGGGAAAGCGGTTCAGACCATTACGGCTCCGACAGCGAAAAACGACGGCTCTGAGATTCCTGTCGGCACCATCGATCTGAAAAACGGTATCAACGTTATCAAGGTGGTGTCGGTCAACACCGGCTATGAAAGCCTGCAATATTACGATTACCGACCGCAGAACAGCCCGATTGTCCTGATCGATTACCCCAATCAGGGGACAAGCGTCACCAATCCGTTGCTGCATGCGGAAAACAAAATTACGCTGCGCGGGATTTACGGATCGGGTGTGACAGGCGCCAACCTGCGTCTGAAAATTACCACCAACAACGGGCAGACGATTGAGGATCTCAGTTCCACGACGCCGACCCTGAGCGGCACCAACACCTTTACGTTCTGGGACATCCCCCTGAAGCCGGGATTGAACGTCATCTCGTTCTATGAACGGGTGGGAAGCGTCACCAAGGAACACTATCAATTCTACGTGCAGTACAACAACACGCCCTATATTGACAGCATCAGCGTAAATGACACGCCGCTCACGTCGGCTACCACGCTGATTACGGTGGCATCGACCAACCGTTTGACCCTGAATGTGGACGGTAAGGTGAAGAACGCCGAGAAAGTCATCGTGAAAAACGTGACCACCGGCGACGAAGTGGAGGCGAGGGTCACGTCCGGCGCATTCGCCGCCAACCTGCCTTCGCAGTTGGGTGAAAACCGGCTGGAGTTTACCGTTTACAACGACAACAAGAAAGTGGGCGTCATCATCCGGACGATCCATGTGGTGTCCCGTTCCCAGGATACCGCCAACCAGTTCTATAACGTGACCATTCAAAAACAGGGAACACCGCCGACACCTGTGACCAATCTGGTGCAGGGCCAGGTGGCAACCCTGCCGGGAACCAACAGTCCCAACAGCGAAGCGTATCAAATCACTGGTACGGCTCTGCTGCAATTTGAAGAGACCGACAAACAAACGATCAAGCAGTTTAAACTGGAGTACAAAAACGAAAAAACCGGGGGAACGTTCTCGGTAGACAACATCTCGCCCTCTTCCCGGACGTACAAGGGCAACGGCTTTACCGAGTATGTCCTCACCGCGCCGATTGCAAGCGGCGGTGCTGATATCGGCATTTTGGATGACGGCGTCACCTACCGGGTAACCTTGAGCTACGAGTACACCACCACCGATCCGACCACGGGCCTGCAGACGGACTCCGGGTTCTTCCAGGTGAACGGGTACGACTACAGGTTTACCTATGTGGACGGTTCCAAACCGCGATTTGTCGAAGCGTACATCGACTCGACCTTGCTGTCCGAGTACACGGTCAACCCGGTGGGGAAATCCACCTTTACGGTAGACCTGAAGACGGTGAACATGGGCGGTACGCAGTCCAATTACACCGTAACGTACAACGGCAGCCCGATTAACTATACGCTCGACGCGCTTTCTGCAACGCAGTTCAGGTTTACCCTGTCCAACCTGCCGGCGGGTACTGGGGATCTGGAGATCAGGTATTCCGACGGCACGACGTCCCTGTCCGTCACGTACAAACTGAACATCCAGATTGCGCCGTATCTGCAGCTGACGTACATTGACGGTTCGGGACAGGTCCGCAGCTTTGAGAGCGGGTATCAGATCAAGAGTGACGACGACTTCGTTTCGCTGAGCGGGAAGGTGTACAACTACGACCTGACGTCCAGCAACATCGAAGTCAAGCTGAACGGAACGACGATTACTCCGACAGTGGGGTCCAACAACACCTTTACGATCAGCAAGGCATCCCTGCAGAACAACATCAAGTCCAAAGGCGAACACACGCTGGAAATCACGCTGACCACGCAGCCGTCCGTCAGCTTCACGTACAAGATCCTGTACATCACGTCCAAAGCGCCGACGATTGAAGACGTCAAGCTGGAAATCAGCGAAAATGGCAAGGACAACGAACTGGTCAAACAGCCGACAGACACCGCTTACCGGACAGGCGCCAAGTTCCTGAGCCAGTTTACGTTTACGGTAAAAGACGCAGAGCACGTCTACATTGAGAAAAACGGCAGACGCATTGCCGATTTCCGCTACGAAAACGGCGACTGGGAACAAAAGGAAGACAACCAGGATTACAACGACACGCTGAGCCAGATTCCTTCCGGGCTGCGCCGGGAGTTCCAGGAGTACAACTTCGATGCTCAAACGAAGACGTCGTTTAGGGCCAGAATGCGCAGCAGCGACTACGGCGACCTGCTGGAGCAAATTCAGGATGAGATCACCAAAAGCGAGGAGCAGGAGCAAAAACTGGCGCTCTTCCCGCTTACCCTGAAGAAGAACGGCACCACCACCTACACGATCGTGGCCGAAGACGGCAACGGCGCGGTGGTTCGTTACGATGTGAAGATTGACCAGACCACTAACAGCTGGGAAGTCATCTCCCCGGTCAAAGCCAAGGAAAGCGACCCGTACATCATCGTCAATGCCAACAGCGTGCCGATCAAAATCTTTGCGGAAAATGCGACCAAGGTGATGTTCGGCAAAACGGAAGCGAAGGTAACCAACACCACGGAGCGGGATTTCGAGTACAATGAAGACCTGGGCAGACCAGTCCCGAAATCCTACTATGTGTTTACCGCTACCGTTGCGTTGAAAGCGGGCCTGAACAAGATCAAGTACACCGTTTATGTCGGCAACACGTCCTACAACGACGAGATTCAGATTTTCAATGCCAACTCGTCCGTAAACGGTGCCGAGTATCGCGAAGTATTGGGCAAGAAAACGTCGTTCAGCGTCTTTGACAAGAGCCTGGAGCTGAAGTTCCCTTCCGGAACCGTACTGGTGTCGCCGCCCAACAAACGGGAGGGCAAAGAAGTCACCAATCCGACCAAGGACATCTTTGTCGATGTGGAGCTGTACTTCGGCATTGCCGACCGGACGACCGGACAAGTGTCGATTCCGGACGATGACATGAAGTCCAAACTGGCGCTGAATGAAAACTTCAACTACGCCAGCCCGCTCTACTACATTGATGCCGGTGACAAAAACGCGCCGGGCGGACGCGATCCGTACTACACCGACGGGGACGAAATCGATACCTTCAAGGATCGCTACGAAGACAACCTGGTGCCGAGCAAACAAGGCACATTGACGATCAAGTACGATCAGTCGATTGTCAACGCGGCCAACAACATCCTGACCGTGTACTATCACAATGGGGATGAATGGCAAAACCTTGGCGGAGTCGTCAATACCAGCAAGAAGACCATCACGGTGCCGTTTGCCGGATTTGGGTACTACATGGTCATGAAGACCAGAGAGTCGTTTGACGACGTGGTCAATCACGATTTTGCGCGTGACGCGATGGAGACGCTGTACGCCAAAGGGATCATGCCCAACTACAGCGCCATCTCGTTTGGAGCCAACCGTGACATCACGCGCGGCGAGTTTGCCACCATGCTGGTGAAGGCGCTCGACCTGCCGATCAATGACGGTCCGTACGCCGACAGCCGCACGCCGTCTTCGCCGACGTTCAACGACGTGCGTCCGACACGGGACACGTGGGACTACCAGTACAAATACATTGAAACGGCGGCCCGCGCCGGCATCGTTCGCGGCAAGGAGCCGGGCTACTTCCGTCCGGACGATCCGCTGACCCGCGAAGAAGCGGCAATTATGATCGCCCGCGCGCTCAACCTGAAACTGGGCACGCCGGATGCGGCAAAAACGGCCCTGGCCAAGATGTTTACCGACGCCAAGGATGTCGGCTACTATGCGCAGCCTTCCGTACTGGCGGTGGCCAAAGCGAAGATCATGAATGGCGAACCGAACGATCCGACAGCCAAAAAGCCGACGTACCGCTTCCTGCCGAAGTCTTATCTGACCCGCGCAGAGATGGCGGTCATCACCATCCGCGTCATGGTCCAACTGAAAAAACTGCCGAAGCAGTAACAATGAAAGAAGCTGAAGAGGAATTTCCTCTTCAGCTTCTGTTTTTGTCGTCCAGATACTTGTCAAATCTCTCGCGCAGCAGGAACAGCTGCTTTTCCTGTTCCCACACCTTTTTGTCCAAAAAGGTCACGGTTTCGTTGGTTTGTTTGAACGCCGCGTGGAGATCGTGGACGTCCGCCTGCACCTCTTCCAAGCGGGCGTTGGTATGACCGACCATCTGGATGAGAGAGGCCGTCATCTCCTCCACGCTGATTAAGCGGCGCTCGTGTTTGTCCAAGCGCTCCTCGATCCGCTCAAACCGTTTGTCAATCTGTTCAAAACGCTTGTCAATCTGTTCAAAACGTTTGTCAATCTGTTCAAAACGTTTGTCAATCTGTTCAAACCGATTGTCAATCTGTTCAAACCGTTTGTCGATCTGCTCAAAACGCTTGTCAATCTGTTCAAAACGTTTGTCAATTTGCTCAAACCGCCTGTCCACGTTCTGAAACCGCTTGTCGATCTCCCGAAACCCCTGCTCCATCCGCTCGGCAACAGCATCCAGCTTGTCAAACAGCTCGTCCAGCGTTTTCCCCACTGCGCTCCCCGCCTTTACGAATTGTTGGTTTCTTGCTTACCTCTCCATCCTAGACAATCTTAGTGCGGGACACAAGTTTTTCGATTCGGGTTATTCGTCTCCGCCAACGGCCTCCACCGGCACTTCCACGTACTCGCGATCCCCCAGCACAATGTCGGCCTGTCCGTTGGTCAAATTGGTCATCTGCTCCACAAAGGCATCCTGTTGGCCATCGGGAATCAGCAGGTGTACAGTAACTTTGTCCGTGTAGTCGGTGGCGGTGACCCGGTGCTGGCCGAGGCGCAGTTCGTTTTCCACCTTGCCCCACCAGTGATAGTCGACGGTAACCGATATCTGCTGGTGCAGGGTGTGGACGACGATGCCCGCAGCCTTTAGCGCCGTGACACAGCCGGCCGTGTAGGCGCGCACCAGGCCGCCCGCACCCAGCTTGATCCCGCCGAAATAACGGGTGACTACGACCACGGTGTCCTTGAGGCCGTTCTTTTTGATGCACTCCAGGATCGGCTTGCCGGCTGTCCCGCTCGGTTCTCCGTCGTCGCTGGAGCGCTGAATCTGGTCGTTTTCGCCGATGACAAAGGCGGAACAGTTGTGCGTTGCGTCCCAGTGCTTCTTTTTAATCATGGCGATGAAGGCGGCAGCCTCTTCTTCCGTTGTGACGCGTTGGGCATATCCGATAAACCGGGAACGCTCGATGACAATTTCGTCTTCACCATACCCGGCGACTGTTTTGTACTGCTGCAGCATGTTACACATCACCTCAAGGGTTAGCATAGCACGTTCCGGTGCGCTGCGCGAATGGTGAAATTTTTTCGCCGCTCATTCGTACTAACACGGGACAGTTTTCATGTGCTAACAGGGAGAGCGGAGGTGTATACATGGTAAAGTATGAACGGTAGGAGGATAAACCTGGAAGTGCGAGATTCTTCGTGTACGAAACATTTAACTGTGATATAGTGAATCTTGGGACAAACCACCAAGTTTCCGTACTGTCGGAACCGACAAAAATGCGAAAAGGAGTGCAGAAACATGAACCTTCCATATTCGCCGAAGAAATGGCTGGCCATCTCGCTGGCTGCGCTTGTCGCCACCTCGATTGGCGCAGGGGCCATGGCCCAGTCTGCCAACGATGGGACCGCATCTCAGGCGACCAATCAGACACAAACCACTCCCTCGAACCAGAACAATCAAGCGGACACAGCCGCTAAACCTGTCGCGCAAGATGCCGCAGAGACACTGACGCTGGAAAAAGCGGTGGAACAGGCGCTGAAGACAAATCCCAAGCTGCAGCAGGCCCGCCTGGACGAAAAGAATGCAAGCGTCAACGCCGAGCTTACATACAGATCGGTAGCGGAGATCCCTTCCGAATTCGTCCGTTCGCTGGACGCCGCCAAGCAAAAATACGTGACCAGCGCGCAGGCGAAAATGACGGAAAAGCTGAACAAGCTGGCGGTACAGGCAACGGAGAACCAAATCAAGCTGGGAGCTCAACAACTGTATTACGCCCTGCTGCATGCACAAGCCGACCTGGATCTGAAGAAACAAAGCCTGGAGCGTGCCCAGACCCAGCTCAAGGTGGCCAAAGCCCATTTTGACGTTGGCACCAAGGCGAAGACGGACATCCTGCAGGCGGAAATGGGCGTAGCCGGTGCGCAGGCAGCGCTGGCGGCGGCGGAAAACAACGTGGAGATTGCCCGCATGAAGCTGAACGAATTCCTCGGGGTGGATTTGGACAAGAAATGGAAGCTGTCCAACGAAAACAAACAGGTGGCCGCCCCGTCGATGACGCTGCAACAGGCACAGGAAAAGGCGCTGCAGCAGCGTATCGAAATCACGCAAAAGCAGGAAGAGTTGAGTCTGGCCGAACTGAATGTGAAGCTGATTGAGGAGTATTCCGCCCTGTCCACGTACCCGGGCAAAATCGCCCGCTACAACGTGGAAAAGGCAAAGCTGGCGATCGAGGAACAAAAGCGCACCGTCTCCCGCGAAGTAGCGGAAGCCTACTACAGCCTGAATGCGGCGAAACTGAGCATCGAATTCCAAAAAAAGGCCAAGGAAGCGGCGGCAGAGAGCTATCGCCTGACCAGCCTGCGCTATGAAAACGGCCTGGCGACCACGCTGGAAGTGATTCAGGCAGCAGAAGCGCTTGCTGATCAGGAGAACCAGTACGAACAGGCCGTGCAAAACTACAACCTGGCTGTCGTAAACTTCGAGACAGCTACAGGAAGGTAACGGAAGAACAGTAAATTTTCTTGGCAATTTGGAAAAAGATTCATGAGTGACAGTCCGTCCCGCCTGTCCTATAATACGAGGTGTGGCGGATGTCACTGCATACATAATACGTGAAAGTAACGGCCACAAAAAAAATTAAAAACTTTTTCGGAGGCACCGCAACTTTTTCAGGTCTGAGGCGTTTAATAGGATGTCACACGAAAAACGGGGAATTGTGTAAAAAAGATTCACGAAATCTAGCAACTGTGTTACACTAGGGATTGCCGCGTTTACACAATACTGAAAATACTAGAGATTTATGTGAGCAAGAATGTCAATGCAGTCCTGCGAAAGGAGGTGACACGCGCTTGCAGGATTCGGGCTTTAAAAAGAGAGATAGATCGAAAACAAATATTCCCCAAGAACAATTTGTTTATACCAGAGGAGGAGAACCCAAGGTTATGAAAAAGGTTGTTAACAGCGTACTGGCAAGTGCACTTGCACTTACTGTAGCACCGATGGCATTCGCTGCCGAGGAGACCACCAACACCGAAGCTCCTAAAATGGATACCGAACTGCAGAAAGTAGTAGGACGTCTGGCAGCACTGAACCTGGTTTCCGGTTATGGCAACGGCGAATACGGTGTGGATCGTCCGATCAACCGTGCCGAGTTCGCTACCCTGATGGTTCGTCTGAAAAACATGTCGGAAGGTGCAAAACTGGCACAATACCAGTCCATCTTCACTGACGTAAAACCGAGCGACTGGTTCTCTGGCTATGTTAACGTAGCTTCCGGTCAAGAAATCGTAAAAGGTTACCCGGACAAAACCTTCCGTCCTGGCAACAACGTTACTTACGCAGAAGCTGTAACCATGATCGTTCGCGTTCTGGGTTACGAGCCGGCTGTTAAAGGCGTATGGCCGAACAACATGATCGCAGAAGCTGCGAAGCTGAACATTGCGAAAAACATCGCAGCTCCGAACAACGCGGCTACTCGCGGCGACATCTTCAGAATGATGGACAACGCGCTCCGCGTAAAACTGATGGAGCAAGTTGAGTTCGGTACTGACATTCGTTTTGAAGTAAAAGACGAAACCCTGCTGACCAAGTACCTGGACGTTGACGTATACGACATGGAGTGGGCTCGCGACAGCAAAGGCGAACTGCCGATCGTATCCAACGTACCGGTTATCGGTCTGGGTTCCCTGAAAGCCAACGAAATCATCCTGAGCGGCAAAGACGCCGGCATGGGCTCCAAAGGCACCACGTTCAAAGTGGCTGACGGCATCAACCCGAACGAGTTCGCTGGTCAACACGTACAAGTGTGGATCAAGGACGACAAGGAAAACACCGTTGTATGGATGGAAGGTTCCGAGGACGAAGACGTGGTTATGGACCGTCTGGGCACCTTCTACCTGAACGACAAGTCCAAGTTCAAAGTGGATGACATCAGCAAAACTTCCGATCTGAACGATCTGGAAATCGAACTGGACGGCAGCGGCAAAACCTATCGTTTCACCGAAGATACCAAAGTTACGTTCAACTTCCAACCGTACGACAGCAACGTAAAAGGTATCAAGGAAATCATTAAGGCGAACGAGAATTACACCTTCTCCGCCAAAGTTGTTCTGGATAAAGACAACAAAATCAGCTACATCCACGTAATCGACGACCAAAGCCTGAACCAAAACAAAGAAGGTTACAAATACGGTTCCGAAGTTATCAAGAAAATCGACGCTGACAAGAAACGCATCGAGAACCTGGATGGCGGCAACTTCAACGCGCTGAAAGACCTGGAAGAAGGCGTAGACTTCCTGGTATTCCGCGACAACAAACCGGCGAAGCTGGCCGACCTGAAAGAAATGGACGTGTACAGCGTTTACTACGCAAACGGCAACAAGAAAAAACTGCTGGTATTCGCGAACAGCACCGTAGTTGAAGGTAAAGTGGAACGCGTAATTGTACGCAACGACGGCGACAACCGTCTGGAAATCGACGGCAAAACCTATCGTTTCCGTACGGGCTCCACTTACTCCGACAACGCCAACAAAGATGTAGAAGAACTGAACTCCAGCAACTGGGATCTGGTTCGCGACCTGCGTGGCGAAGAAGTTAAACTGTACCTGGATGCATCTGGCCGTATCCGCCACATCGAAACCAAGGACAGCGTAGACGATCGCCGCTTCAAAGCAATCGTGACCCGCAAAGCCGAGTACAACAAAGGTAAATACGAATTCGGCATCATCAACGAAAACGGCAAAGAGCTGGATATCACGATCGATGCGGAAGACGTTTACAAAGCAGATGGCGAGTCGTACGAAGATGATCCGGATCAAATCGAAGAGGACTTCGTACCGAGCAAGACCGACATCATGCTGCTGGAAGTAACGCTGGATTCCAAAGGCGAAGCAGAGAAAGTTAAAGTTCTCCCGATCAAGCTGAAACAGCTGAAAGACAAAGCTTGGAATGACGCGGCTGACGAAGATGATGAAACCATCAAGGATGAAGACGGTCTCTACACCGTTACTTCCGACACGGCCATCTTCGACATGACTGACAATATCACCACCGGCAGACGTCCCGAGCTGAAAAACCCGGGTGTAGTGAAGTTCTCTGACATCGCTGACAAAAACGGTCTGGATGTATACTATGCCGTAGATGAAGAAGAAGAAGAAGTAGACGCAATCTTCGTTGTTGCTGGTAAAGGCCTGGGCAGCAAAACGATGTACGGTCTGGTTACCCAAATGGGCGGCCGCAGCGACAACGACGAGATCGAGGTTATTACCAAAGACGGCGAAACCGGCAAGGTAACGACCAAAACCTTCAAACTGGACGACGATCTCGAAGAGCTGCTGGATAATAACATCAACCGCGGTGACTTCATCGCATTCCGCCTGAACTCCAGCGACGAAGTTATCGTGAAAGATGTTGTCGAAGTAGTTGACAGTGCTCAAGACATTGATGGCGCTGACTTCTTCGGCGATGGCAATTACAAACCGGCAACTGACAAAGAACTGGAAAAAGCAGATCTGCATGCTCTGACGGTTGCTCGCGTTGACAAGAAAGATGGCAGCAACAAGTTCTACTTCGATTATGCCGAAGGTAAGCGAGCTACGTTCACGCTGAACTCCAAAACTGCCTTCATCAACGCGTATGACATGGAAGAAGGCGACGGTGTCGACGTAGGCGACTACGTAATCCTCGTAGAAACCGACGACGATGGTAACATTTGGGACTACGTCATCAAAGTATCTTCCGAAGATGATGCGAAGAGAGACTACGATGACGATGAGCTCGAAGATTACCTGACCAACTTCTTCAAACAATTCGCTGGCGGCAAAGTTGACCCCGAGGATCCGGAAGATCCGGTAGATCCGGTAGACCTGCTTGACGAAGAATCTGTAGAAGTGGTTGTAACAGATGTACTCCCTGGCGTCCTGTCTTCGTACAAAGTTTCCGGTACTGCTGCACCAGGCGCAACTGTGAAGGTGAAAGTTGGTACTCGTGAAGGCCAGGCAACTGCAGACGACAACGGTGACTTCGAAGTAACCGTTCTGGGCAAAGTGGGCGAGACTGAAGTAGTTATCACCTCGACCAAAGACGGTAAATCCGAAGAGTACACCCATAAAATCTCCAAGTAAGTCGGGTCTACTCATCTAGGTTTGATTGAGGGCATGGAATGAACAGGGGCAGAGGGAATCCCCTCTGCTCCCTGATTCAATGCCTCGTAATCGTAACAGATGCTCAGTTTAAGGAGAAACACATACATCACGATTGCCAGCCTAGAAGTGTCTCTCCATCTATGATAAACAGATAAACAGACAGAAAAGACAAAATTCCTATCTAGATCTGGAGGGGTAGTACGTGAACAAAAAGCTTGTGCTTTCTGTACTCTCGACAGCTGTTGTAGCAAGCATGGCTGCTTCCGCTATGGCGAAGCCGGACGCTGGCTTTTACGTTGGCGGCCAAGTAGATAAATACTATAACATCGATGCTTTCTTCAATCACTTTGACGAGGCGCTTGACGAAATTGTGGATAATCTGGACAGCACCACCTATGTTGACGCTGATGGTAATGCTGCTTCGTTCCAGGACATCCTGACGGCAAACGGCGATCTGAGCAAAGTGATGAAGCCGGCTAGTCTGGATCACTTTGAAAAGAATCCGTACGCTATCGTAGACGGTACTGGTTCCTACAATCCTGAAGAGGATGAAGACCTGCTGCCGGTAGATGAAGGCGAGCTGAAAGTTGAGAGCGTAAGTGCTATTCACTTGGCACAGTTTGTGATTAAGTTTGGTGCGCCGGTTGATAAAGCAAGTGCGACCGACCCTGCAAGCTATAAATTTGATGGTGCTGCTTTGAATGGTACTATCGTTCTTTCTTCTGATAAGAAAACGGCCACTGTCACTTTGGCAACACCGGTAACTAATAACACTTACCACACTGTTGAAGTACTGGATAGCACAATTAAAGCTGATGGCTCCATTACTGACTATGTTCCTGCGAAGACCGAAGCCGTCCTCTTTAATGATACCACTAAGCCGGAAGTGAAAGATTCCGTATACTCTCCGGACGGTGAAATCTACAAGCTTACTTTCAGTGAACCGGTAAAAACTCTGGGTACTATCAACGTTTATGACGAAAATAATCAAGTAGTAGCGACCCAAAACGATTTCACTTTGGCAAGTGATAAGTTGTCCGCTACTCTTGATACATCCGCAAGTGGTATAAACCTGGCTGCAAACAAAACCTATCGCGTTGTCATGGTAGGTGCCAAGGACCTGGCTGACAACTTCTTCGCAAACAACCGGGTAGAAAAAACCTTCAAGAAAGAGAAAACCGATACTGTTGCACCTAACGTTGTTTCTGTTACGGTAGTTAACAGCACTACGGTTCGTGTTGCATTCAACGAAGCTGTTCAAGTTGATGCTACTACTGGAAAAGTTGCCGATATCACTGTAGATGGTGGTACAACTACTGACTTGAAGGTAGTTGATACTACACCTACAGCAGTTGGTGAAGCAATTGAGGTAACGCCTGGCACAGTTTTTGATGTACGGGTAAGCAATACTCCGCTTACCGGCGCACATACGATTTCTATCAACAACTTTAA
This sequence comes from Brevibacillus sp. NL20B1, assembly GCF_018195675.1. Lineage (NCBI taxonomy): Bacteria > Bacillati > Bacillota > Bacilli > Caryophanales > Paenibacillaceae > Brevibacillus > Brevibacillus sp. NL20B1. Next base: position 5,702 of record NZ_JAGTPT010000010.1, on the reverse strand, counting down.
AGATTTGCAAGGAAATGCAGTTACCACACCAGTTGTTAAGAACTTCCAAGTTAATGCTGATACCACTCCGGCAAATCTGACCAAGACCGAAGCGGCTAACAAGGTTGTTACCCTGACTTTCGATGAAGATGTTACTTTGGGTACTTCCCCGTCGGCTACTCTTGTAACTCCGGATAATGTTGAAATTGCTGTTGGTAGCGCAGCGTTCCAAACTGTTACAACCAACAGTAAACAAATTAAAGTAGATTTGTCTTCGGTAGTAACGACTCCTGTTGTTGGTAACTATCAACTGAAGATTGCTAGCGGGTCGATCCAAGACACTGCAGCAACTCCGAATACGAAAGACTATACTGCAACTTTTGCCTTGACTGCTGATACGACTAAACCTACTGTTACAGCTGTTACTGTTCAAGGTACCTATGGTAACGATGTTGTAGTCGTAGCCTACAGTGAAGATATGGGTGCAAGTGCTCTTGACGTAAACAACTATCTGGTTGATGGTCAGAAAGTGTTCGAGAGTGCTGTATTCTCTTCCAACAAGCAAACTGTAAAACTCACGCTTAAACCGGGTGTATTCGATATCACTGGTGATCGCGTTCTCACCATTGAAAATGTAGCAGATTTGGCTGGTAATAAGATTGATAAATATACCGGAACTGCTGAAACTTACAATGAAAATGTAAAACCTGTTATTACCAAAGCCGAACTGCTTGGTCTGGACAAAATTGTACTGACTTTCTCTGAGTCTGTTGACAACGTAGATGATACAGACTTTGAGGTTTATACTGATGGTGCTTCTACACCTCAAGCTATCACGGTAGCGCCGCAAGGTACTTCTGATTCGGTTTATGAGATTACCTTGAGCACTGCGATTACTGATCTGTCCAAAGAAGTTACTTTGAAAGTTCTTTCTAGCAACGACATTGTGGACAAACCGGCTGGTAACAAATTGGCTACTAGCGGTAAAGTTAGTGTCGAACAATAATCATGCCATGACGAAAGAGCCCGAGCAATCGGGCTCTTTTTCTTATCTCCGATACCTTTCCAGAAACTCCTCCACCGACTTTTACATCCTTAACGGTTTTGGCGGTATTGTTCACAAACCCCGTAAACCGTCCAACAGCTCAAGGCTCAATTTCATTGCCGTTCATTCCGGCTAGATTCTCCCGACGTGTGTTGTTGAAAGACGTTATGTTGCATCAAGTCCCATTCAAATGATCTCTACTGGATTACCTTCGTTTATTGCCTCCCTCAAAATCGTTGACACTGTCAGACGTTGTTCCCTGCATCACGACAGATTCCAACATTTCATTGATCTTACGGAAAAAGCCAATTTACTCGTGTTTGCCCTCAGTCCGATGGTAAAAAACAATCGGCCACCCCAAAGACTAGGGTAGCCTTCTTGAGCATCTTTATACATGGGCAGGTTCGGGCGTTTGCTGATGAAGTGGGGGAGGAACCAACCATCCCTTTTCCTTGTTAATGCGCAACAGGCGGGCGCCGTATGTGGCTTTCGTCATATGGAATTGACCAAACATCAACGCGATATCTTCACGAATTGCCTGCCCGATAATTTGGCTGCAAGATACCAACCCGGCAGCTATGTCCAACGATACGCTGGCGGCAATTTCCGGATCGTTGAACCGTGCTCCCACCGGGATGCTTTCCAACGAAGCGGTTGGCCGTTCTGGTGGAGAGGGTGGCAGACCGATTCCGTTGACCTTGAGCAGCTCTTCAATCTGCGTGATCTCCTGCTTCATATTTTTCGTCAGGTCTTCAAGAAATGTTCGCAAATCCTTGTCTCCCGTGTGGTTGATTAGTGTTTGATAACCAACCAACATCCCTTTGGTTACAGTAAGGTAACTCCAAACACCAAAGACTTCCCCATAGTGCATTGGCTCGTTCTGTGGATTTCCGCTTAAAATACCCATAACCGTCCTCCCAGCATTGATTTGCGTTGTAACATTTAAATGGGTTCTCCTGACAACATAGGTAACCCACTGTTATTGTTACCGGGAGTTTGAGGTTTAGCATGGTAATGTTTGGCGGATTTGCCCATCGTGAATGATGTTACACAGAGGTTGTTCGGCGCCGCACGATCCAGCCTGTGACAAGCAGCAGCAGGGCAACTACATCATATGAAAGATCGAACAGGAATTGTTGCGCCCCTGGCTTGACGTGGTGAAGCTGCAAGAGGTGGTGATTCACAATACCCTCCAGCAAATTAAATGTGCCGGCACCCAGTAAAAAGCTGCCCCAGAATGTGCGTGGCGAGTCTTGGGGATTCCCTTTCCATAATAGGATGCCTGCGACAAAGATGATCAAGGTCACGAATAAATGAAAAACGCCGTCGCTGATGATTTGGTGCACGCGATCCGTATGCATGTTTACACTGTGCCACTGCAGGATTTGATGAAAGACAATGCCATCCAGCATTCCGATCATACCGACACCAAACAAGAACGCTCCCATTGCTGTTGCCCTCACGTTTTCTGCCGACCTCCTTTCGCTTCACTAGCATTATGGCCAGTTCAAGGTAAAAAAAGCCCTGTTTTGTCTACAAACGGGAACCACTCGGCAATTCGAGTGGTTTTTTTATGCCTAACTTTACCTATTTGGGTAGAGGAGAGTTGTTCATGCATATCGACTGCCTCACATCTGCATGGTCAGTCTTAATCAAAACATTTCAGAAAGGGAGCAGAGAACATGGGAAGACAAGTGATGAATCTGGTGTTGCTATTTGTTCTGGGTCTTACCGTACTGATTTCACCTGGAGCCACAATGGCCAATTCACCCCCGGCAACTGCCCGTGAAAAACCGCCAGGTATGGGTGATGAGCAACGAGACGTTGTACGGGCGGCGACTGACACTCCGTCAGGTAACAAGACGAGTGAGCCGTTCACCTCAGATGGTATCGTGTCTTCTTCTGGCGCTTCTCGCAATTTCACGTACACGTATAATGCCAGAAACCAACTGCAGTACCTGTACGAAAACGGTGTATTGAAAATGGAATTCATCTATGACAACAACGGCAACCTGATTCGGAAAAAAAGTATATGAAAACTGACAGTAATAAGGAGGTAGCAATGAGTGTGAAAAAATGGATGCGCGGGTTTCTCTCTTCTGTTCTTACCATATCCCTGCTGGTGCCTTCTGTTACATTTGCCAGGGTGGATGAACGTTTATCTGCGACACCCGTATCTGACGACAGCAACGAACAACCAGCAGACACAAAAGCATGGTTGTCTGCATACAAAGAAGTCTTACAGGCTGCGATAGAGCTGCAACAAAAAAAATCGGACGAAATCCCTTCCTTTACAAAAGATGAAGTGATGGCGATGACATGGGATTCGTTGCCGGCAGATGTCGTCTGGGGCATGTATCAATCGTTTGATCGGAAAACCTTGCAGATTGCTGCCTATTTTTATCCGCTGTTGGACCGCTTCTTGTCCCAGGACGAAAAAGTGGAAAAATACCAGTGGACGGACGAGGCGGTCATGTCCGAAATTGGTCGGCTTGGACAGGAGCAGTACACATTGCTCAAACAGGCGCTGCCAGTCATCGAGCAGCATTACCAGCGCTGGAAGGAAACCAAGGGAAACAAGGCAAAAGCGCCGCTTTCGTCTCTCGCCGATTCAGGTCTCACTTCCAGCCCGCCAGATGAAGAGTACGAACCTGAAGGGCTAACCTACCGGTATAAGCGCAATACCGAGAACCTTGTCGATGAACTGTACCGCACAGCCAATATTAAAGAGACGGATGTGCATCTGGAAGGAAAACACGGGATGGATCTCAAGCTGGAACGGCAGTATTCCTCTCTGGATGCGATGTTAGGGCGGATTTACTACAAGAGCAAGTGGGGTGAAAACATATGGGTAGGGAATGGAGGATACCACGAAAAGTATCACCTGCCTGTGGGATGGAAATGGAATATCCCCATGATTGAGGAGATCGACAGAGAGAACATCCGCTGCACCTACGATGAAGATTTATCCAAGTATTTTTGCAACCGTACTTATGAAAAGGATAGTAAGCGTTATGTGTTTACGCTGGACGACGGCACAGTGCTTGAGTCTAAATCCAAAGAAGGAGACTGGGTAAACTATCCCTATCTCGGCGCCTCTATGGAGTACAAAAGGTGGGAAATCAATGGCGTGGAACACATTGCCTGGTTGAGGTACAACGGCTACTTGTACAATTTTTCCATAGAGAAGTCATACAATAGTGATGGTGATACGTATGTGGTCACCAAAACCAATGCGTATGGAGATGAAATCGTCTACCGCATTCCGGAAAAGAAGGAGAAACCGATAGAAATCATCGACAGCGTCGGCCGCTGCATCGTTATGGAAAAACGCTTGTACAACGTGGTTAGCGATCTCAAAGTCTATGCCGATGCGTCCAAAAGCCGCTTGTTAAAGCATATAAAGTACAACTGGAATGAGACCCCTAGCAGGGTCATTGAACATGACGTCAATGGCAATGGCAGCAAGATAATCGCGGAGTATACCTATCACGATTCGGGGGTATTCGGCGAGGCAGAGTTTAACCTGAAACCCGGGTATTCCTTTCCGGCGAACATTCCACTGGACTACAACGGAATGGAGTCGACGGTCTACACCACCGATGACTACCAGAGACGCGGCACCACCAAGTACAATTTGCTGCGTGAGGTATCGTACCCGGTGGAAGGCCTGCAGATTACCTATACGTACAGCCCTTATAAGCCGGACGAACCTGATTTTCTCAGCCGCGGCGTGGTCCGGTTGTACCACGATGACGAGAAGCTGACCTATACGACGTATCATCCGGTGACAGCAGTTGACATTCGCTTTGCCAAGACGCCCCACCCGGAGCGTCAGAAGCAGGGATGGTACTCGCATACAATTTACTATCCGCTGACGAATAAGGAAATCTGGAAGTCGTCCAAGGATTTGTCTGTCCGGCTGAAAAATCAGACCCTGCGGGAAGGGTCGATCGTCAAAACGCAAATTGTACAGTACGGGAGCCCGAACCAGGAAAAAGTCTTCACACCCAATCCGGACAAAACATTTTTGCCGCAATCAGTCAAGACGTACATCGGCACTGGAGCGGATACAGACACCATTCTTCTTCCTCTGACGTTAACGGAAGGTGACAAAGAATACCGCTACCATCCCGTCAGCTATGTAAGCTATCTGTACAGCGGCCGAGAGACGAAGCCACGGTACGAGTACCGCTTTTTGGGGCGTCCCGCTTCGTTTACCGACGATGCGGATGTGTACCAATTTTTGTTGGCACCCGACATCAATCGTTTGGACAGTGTTGCAAGCAGGCTGAGCAAGTACGCCCAGGTCACGGCGTACAGCTACAACAGCTACGGTGATTTGACCAAATTGGTGGACCCGCAAGGAAACGAAACGACGTGGACCTACACAGCGACGACCTATTACCTGCGGTTGCTAACGAAGATGAAGCGGACAGCAGCCGGAAATCCCAATCATTTTCACGAGGAATCGTATACCTATAATGCTGACAAATTGCTGGAAACGGAGCACATCGTCGATTCGTATCCGGATGGAACGACGACGAAACGGGAAGAAATTGCTCGCGCGTACCAGTACAACAGCCAGAAGCTGGTTTCCACTATCGTGGAAGCGACGAAAGGATCGGACGAGAAATTTTTTGATAAAAAAATTGAATCTTACGACCGCTATGGCTTA